>JAGLIP010000164.1 GCA_023142905.1 Candidatus Aenigmatarchaeota archaeon
ACCGAAAAAATAAGCTATGATGAAAGGGCAATAAGTGCCATAGCGAGGCAGGCAGACGGAGACATTCGGGCCGCCATAAATGACCTTGAGATTCTCTCAAGAGGGGAAAAAGAACTGTCGTATGAGTCAATCAAAAAAAGCGGTTACCGCGATTTAAGAAAACCCCTTAATGAAATACTTACAATTATCTTTAAGACACAATCAGCCAAAAACGCCAAAGAAGCCATTGACCTTGCAGGCGAGCCGTTGGATAACATAATTGAGTGGATTCGCGAGAACATCCCACGAGAATACAAAAACATTCAAGATCGCGCAAAAGCATACAACATGCTGTCCCGCGCAAACATATTCATGGGCAGGATACATACAAGGCAGTACTGGAGATATTTGGTATACGCATACGCACTTGCATCTTTAGGCGTTGCAACCGCAAAAAAAGAAAAATATCCCGGGATTTTATCGTATCATTACCCCACAAAAATATCCCTTCTTGGAGCATCAATATTCTCGCGCGCCAAAAAAGACGCTCTTGCAAAAAAATTATCCCCCCACCTTCACTGCTCGAAAAAAGATGCAATTAAGTATTTTAACCTGTTGGGGTTAATAGAGCAGAACCAACCAACCGTATGGGCAGGAATTTGTGAAAAAACGGATATTTAGAAAAATCAAGCGTTTGCAGTTTGAGTTAGAGACGCAGAAATTTCAGGGACTCCGTCACATGATAACATTGCATTCTTATCGAATACATATTCAGTTAGCTCTATAGGTATTAATTCTTCGCTCCGTAGGACATGTACAAGTCCTTTTTCTACAAAAGGTGCTAAGAAATCCCTGTAAGGCGATTCCGGATTTGTGTTGTAATCTGACCAAAAATTAGTCCCTAAAGATGTTAATGTTCCTTGACATTTTTCTAATTCACCCACACCCGCAAATACAAGATGTGTTCCTATGTTTATTTCAGGAACGCTATCAAAATTTCCGTAAGCCACTTTTTGAGCTTCATCAATCAACCTATGACCTGGGTCAAATTGAGGCGACAGTAATCGTGATATTGGTTCTCGCGCGCTCTGTAACTCAACCAATGCTCCAGGTGTGTCTACGCTCTCTAAGACGACGACCCAAGGAATATCTATATTTAGTTTGTCCGGTTTTTCTTCTGTTGTGCGTTCACAAGCAGTCTGGACAAGTTCGGGCACTATATCAGATATCTGCCGCATTGCGGGGCGATATTTATCAAAATGCAATGCTGTGCCGGGCGCATTATAGATTCCCCCGGTTTTAGGTTTTAAATCAGATACACCTATGTCAAAAACTAATTCTGTTGTTGGAGTTAAACGAGGATTAAATTTATCGAATGCGTAAATACATAAAACATCTTGAGGGCGAACAGCCAAAAGATTTAATTTCGAGTATTTTAGTGCCTTATCGATTATTTTTTGTTCTTTAGCGGCATTAAAGGTACTTAAATTAATTGATATTTCTTCTCTAAGAGCTTGTGTGGTACCATAAATAATTTCTGGATCTTGTTCTAGTTCCCGAATAGTGAACTCCATAGTTTTGTCATGCCTTAAGTATTTTGATAGTAAATCATTCCATGTGACCGTTACAAAACCATCGCGTCTTATATTCTCGCCAAATTCTTCATCCATAAAATCCAGAATTCTATTGTATGCGTCATTAAAATCTATTGGGTGATTCATGTAACAAACGCCAGGTAATGGATGTTTGTATTTTCCCAGATATATTGCGCCGCCATCTGACCCGTAAACTTTATCAAAACCGCTATGAACAACAGAACCCCCTATGGGTAAACTATGGTATTCGTCAGTGCTATTGACAACTCTGATTGGTAATGTATCTTGAGCGCCTTCAACAAGCGATTTTAATTCATTGTTCAAAATATCACAAATATTTATTACTAACCGTTATTTATAAACTTTTAGATTTTTAAGGCTCTGTAGAAATCATTCACACAATAACAACCTGCACCTGAACCAACCGGTGCATGTTGTCTTGAAACTTATGCTTTTTGTGTGTTTCAAGCTTTTGAAACAAGTTTCAAAATATACAAAGTTCATAAACGAGACTTCAACAATCGGCATATTCTCGTTTCGGGCATAAACACATTCACCAAATTTCCTTTTAATCACAGAAAAAACAGTCTCAGTTAAGCTTCTTCGGTGATAAACAAGTTCGCTAAATTTAGC
>JAGLIP010000165.1 GCA_023142905.1 Candidatus Aenigmatarchaeota archaeon
ATGGATACGATTTTTTTATCATTAAATTTAAGCCCACGAACAATCGCGCAAACTGCATAAGGCCATTCTTTTGGAAGCCCTTTGACAGTTACCTTTGAGTTTTCTTTTTTTATTGTGTATTTTTTTAGTCCTGTTTTTATCCCCATAAATGAAGACAATGCTCTGGCAAATCCTTCTTCTGAAAGCATATCAGGCCTGTTGGGAAACACTTCAACCATGATTTCCTTATCATCAAGCCTCTCCAAATCAGTCCCAATCATTGCAATCCGGTCTTTCAAGTCGTCGTCTGAGACTTTCTTTCCAATCAAATTCAATACTGTTTTTTTGTCAAGCGTTACTGTTGGCATTTATTCACCCGAGCATCCATTGCTTCATATCCCGAAGCTGTTTTACATCATTTTTGTATAAGTCGCGAATATCGCGTATCTTGTAATAATCCATAATTATTCTGTCAAACCCTGGACCCCATGCAAGAACCGGCACATCTTTTCCAAGCAAGGGCACAACAACTTCCGGCCTGAAAATTCCAGCCCCACCAAGCTCTATCCATCCCTTTCTTCTATTGTCGTAAACTTCAATCTCCAAAGACATTTCCGTATATGGGAAATATGCCGGCCTGAATCTAGCCCGTTCAAAACCCAGTTTTCCAAAGAACTCTTTTAAGTATCCGAGCAAGTGCCTGAAATTCGCGTTTTCATCAACAACAATTCCTTCAACCTGATTAAATTCAAACAAGTGTTTCCAGTCCAACGATTCGTTCCTAAAACACCTACCAATCGCAAAATATTTTGCAGGCAATTCGCCTTTCTTTATTTGAGATAAAGTTCTTGCAGAAAGAACAGTTGTATGTGTCCTAAGCACACTTTTTCTTGCCATCTCTTTACTCCATTTATACTGCCATCCAAGCGAATTATCAGTACCTTTTTCATGCGCTTTTTTTATTGAATTGACAAATCCGTTGTTTATTTTCTTTGCAGTCAAGTCCAAAAAGAATGTGTCCTGCATCTCTCGAGCCGGGTGGTCTTGCGGCACAAACAATGCATCAAAATTCCAGAAAGATGTCTGTATCATGGGCCCGGTCATTTCCTTAAAACCCATTTCAAGCCATATTTTTCTTACAGATTCAATTGCCTGGGCCACGAAATGCCTTTTTCCGGGATAGACTTTGGCAACTGGCGCATCAACATTATATTTTCTTAAAACCACATCTCGCCATTTCCCGCTTTTTATCATAGTTGGCGTAAGCTTGGATACTTCTTGTTTGGTGTCTGTTTTTTTGGCAAATTCAATTCCCTTTTTAGTTGCCTTGATTTTTCTTACAACCCTAAAAGAATACTCCGCAAGCTTTCTTGATTTTAAAATGTCTAAATCTGCCTTTTCTAATGTTTCATCATTTTTTATATTTTCTAAAAGTGTAAGTTCGTTTTCTTTTGTTTCAAGACTCTTAAGCCCTTTTTTTGTCGCTTCTAAAAAACCACTATCAATTACTATATAACCTTTGCTTTTAGTAACACCCAGAGCAATTCCAACATTTTTTAATCTAATATTTTTTATTGATTTTTTGCCGGGTTTAAGTTCATTTATTAAATGCGTTTCAGGCAAACCATATTTGATTGCGTTTTTCCCTTCATCAGTAATTGTTGCAATAAGACCGGAAGTTTCTGTTGTGTTGGCAAGCCCTTCCTTGTTTAGTGTAAGCGATGCCCTAACAACTGCTGCCTGATCCATAACAAGTTCGTCTGAAAGTTCAGTAACTGTTCTTTCAACACCATCTTCAAGTTTTTTTAGAAGCTTTGCCTCGTGCGCCTGCAAGTTCATGTTATCACATTAATCTTATTGTTCCTGTCTTTTTAAGTTTTGTTCAGATTTTAATAACGCAATAGAAATTATTTTAGGACTTAAAGATTCTTTTGATAAATATCTCACTTAGCAGCGCTAATAATCTCAACAACATCCCTGTGCTTGAGTTCCTGTTCACCCGAAATTCTCTGTTTTTTCCGAACATCCATCGCATACAAAAAGTGCTTCCCGAAATCCGTGTGAAGAGCGTATGCAAAGTCCTTTGCAGTTGAATTTGGCGGCATCAAAAAGCAATCAGGAAGAACATTTCCTTTGCTGTCAGAAAGCTTGTTTACGCCACCCGGAAATATCGCGATATATTTTAAAAACTCAAAAACCGCAGAATC
>JAGLIP010000166.1 GCA_023142905.1 Candidatus Aenigmatarchaeota archaeon
ATCCAAAGCATCACAAATTCTATTATTGCATCCATGCCTGAAACAACGGTGATAAAAACAGGGCAGGATGTAAAGAAAATAAAAAAGGACGGCAAACTTTTTACAATAACAACTGATGATGATGTATATGACTCAGAGATTGTTGTTTTTGCAGCAGAGCTTCGATGCCTTGAAAATATCCTTGAAAACCCGCTTCCAAAAAAATATATCGAAAAAATAGCCACACTCAAAAAATCTTCACGGGCTATGACTTTGTGGCTTGGGCTTAAAAGAAAAAGGCCAGAATTTGATTATCTGGGTTCTGAAGTCTGGTTTGATGAAGAGACGCCTTACTGGGCGATGCCGACGAGCAATTATGACAAGAATCTTGCTCCTGAAGGGATGCAGCTTGTTGGTTTTGGATCCAGGATATTGGCGGGCGAAAGCCCTGCAAAACACAAAGAAAAGCTTTTAAGGACTATAAAAAAGGTTGCCTGGAGAATAGAAAAAGATATTGTTATGGAACATGTTCAGGTAACTTATCCTGACAAGGCGTCAATTACTGTAGGCGCTAAATTCCCGGGACCAAAAACACCAATAGACGGCCTTTATGCTGTAGGGACTGATGTTGACCCGAGGAGTATGGGGATTACAAGAGCTGCTTATTCGGTGGTTGAAATGCTAAAAGAAATGAATGAAGATAAGCTCATCTAAACGGTATTATTTGTTTCGTTTTTAGTTACAAAAAGAACAGCTTTAAGTGCACTTCTTTTTATGCACTCAGGATGGCCTGGGATGAGTTCGCAGATAATGTCTTCTGCAATATCGGGATTTATAGAGTCTATTGTTTCTTTTTTATTGTAGTTTTCAATTCTTAGTTGTGTTTTATCAGAATTTTGTTTTTTGTAGACAAATACATATGGTGTGTACGCAGATGCAAGAGATTCTATTTTTGTTATGTTGGTCATGCAGTCAAAATCACAAAAAACTGTTTCAATCTCTATGTATGTTCCGTATTGTGAAACAAAAAGGGCAATTTGTCCTTCATCAAGAGGGGTTTCAAGTATTGAATTTTTTGGGAGTTTTGTGCTTTTTTGGCCTGTTCCTGATTCAAGAACAGCCACCCCTATCATTGAGCCTATGAAAAGGAATGCAACTACATATACTCCGAATTTTAGCAGTTTTGCGTTTTTCTTCTTTCCGGTTCCGTGCATTACAAATTTTGTATTGTTTTTATATTTTACCAAAAAATCCCCTCTAAAATTCAGGTTCAAGTGTTTTTGGATCTTTTATTGAGTATAATTCGTTTATTTCTTTTTTTAACTCTTTTGCCCTGTTTAATGATATTTTTGCTTTTGTGAGTTTAAATTCTTTAGCATCAATAAAATCATTTGTGTCTATTATGTCTTCAGTTACAAGGCATTCCCGCTCTTGTCTTGTCAGGTTTAAAATAGTTAGTGGGTATGCCTTGTAGTTTTCTATAATATCATTTATGCCGCTTCTTTGCGGAAAATTCCAGCCTAACAGTCGGACATTCCTGCATCTTGCGTAGTTTTCCGCGTGTGTTGAGAATTTGGTGTTTGTTACAACCCATGCCTCTTTTGCGGCAATGCAGTTTCTTTTGTTGTTGCTTTTTCCCTCACATACATCTTTAAGCCTTGCCCATTGGCGCATGGGCACATCAAGTCCTGTAAATGTGTGCGCCTTATAGTGATGCTTGCATTCTACCAAAGCTATGAAATCTCCAGGGCCTTCAACAACCACATCGATTTCATGGTCTATGCAGTATCCTTGTATTTTTGGAATTGGACTGTGCTGTGTTTTATGGCCATTGTATGTAAAAAGTTTTGTTATGAATAGTTCAAACTCGTGAAACTCGGGAGAAAGCTGCGCTAACGCCTCTTTTAGGTTGTATCGCATCGCAACCGGTCTTGCCGCAGAATCAAGCAAATCGTGTGTTATTTTCATTACATCGTGCGTTGATATGCCGTTGTAGAGCTTTTTTTGAACCTGTTGCATTATTTTTTTTGCAGTTTCGTGTTTTGCTCCTGCACGAATGCAGCTCTTAAAGATTTTTCGTTCATCAAACGGCTCCCTATCGCCGTTCATTTTGGTAACATACACAGACATAACCAAATATTATTAAAGATTCTATATAAACATGGTAGTGCTGCAATAATAGCCCTGTAGTGTAGTGGTAATC
>JAGLIP010000167.1 GCA_023142905.1 Candidatus Aenigmatarchaeota archaeon
ATCGCTATCTATATGATAAAAGTAACCGACTCAAGAACTTACATAAATCGCTTGAAATTTGGCAATTGCCCCACACATGGAACCATGAAATGGAATTCGCAGAAGAATTCCCAATCACAACAGGCACATTAGACTCATTATCCACTCTTGTCCACGAATACAACATACCCCTCTCAAAAGTAAATGAATTACTTACGCAATAATATCTGCGATTAAAACTTTCTTCTCTTTTCCTGTTGCCATATCCTTAAGCGTTACTTTTCCTTCAGCAAAGTCCTTAGGCCCGACAATAACAAGATTCTTCGCTCCGCACTTATTCGCATATTTCATCTGGTTTGAAAAATTACGCCCCATAAGGTCCATCTCGCAGGAGAACCCTTTATTTCTTAATCCCCTCGCAATTTTTATTGCCTCCTTTTGAAATTCATCAGAAACAACAGCGACAAAATAATCAATTGTTATATCTAACTGTGTCATCCCCTTCAAAATATCTAAAATCCGCTCAATTCCAATAGAGATACCTACCGCAGGTGTATCCTTTCCCGTTATAGCGCCTATTGAATCATCATAACGTCCGCCGGAACAAACACTTCCAATAGATTTTTTTTTGATAACAAATGTTTCAAACACAATTCCTGTATAGTATGCAAGACCGCGAACAATAGATGCATCAAACTCACATGCATTCAAAACACCAAACGACTCAAGATACCCTGCAAGCGATTCAAGCTCCGAAAGACCATCATCTATTTTTTTGTTTGAAGGAAACTCATTCTTTTTTTGTGCATCGCGTATTTTTTTTAATTCGCATTTAAGCTTGCCTTTTCGCGTTATGGCATTTAAAATCTCGTCTGCCTGCACTTTTTCAATATCGTATTGCCTGAATTCTTTGTAAATTTCTGTCCGGGACAGCTTTGCAATTTTGTCTATTGTCCTCATAGCACCTTCAAGCTGCTTTTTTGATTTTATGCTTAGGTAATTCAAAACCCCTTCAACAAGCTTACGATTGTTTAGAACAACTGTAAACAACCCCACCCCTACCTCATCAAGAGCTTCCACTGCCGTTGATATCACTTCAGCATCCGCAAGCATTGATTTTGATCCGATTATATCAATATCAAACTGAAAGAACTCCCGATACCGCCCTTGCTTGTATTCTTCATACCGCCAGACCCTGCCGTACTGATATCTTTTAAACGGCATCGAAATATTCGAGTTCATTGACAAATACCGTATCATTCCAACAGTAAGCTCATATCTTAATCCAATTCGCCTACCCCCAAAATCAAGAAAATTGTATGTCTGTTTTTCTATTTCCGCCCCGCCGCCTGCTTTTCCTGCAAGCGTTTCCCATTTCTCAATCGCGGGCGTCTCCAAGGGCACAAACCCGCGCTTTTCATAAACAGCCTTTATTATAGACACTGTCTTTTCGCGAAGAATCATGTCTTTCGGCTCATAATCCCTTGTTCCTTTAATTCTTGAGAGTTTCATAAAACCACATATATTTTTATTGCCCAAGTATTAATAAATTAAGTGGGGGCTAATTGGTGTGAATAGCTTTAAAACCAGAATTCTTGAAATTGTAAAACAAATACCTTTAGGTCGCGTTACAACATACAAACAGATAGCTATTGCCTTAAAAAACCCAAATGCATCAAGAGCAGTCGGAAATGCACTAAACAAAAATCCAATCCCTATAAAAATTCCCTGCCACCGGGTTGTAAAAAGCACAGGAGACATCGGCGGTTATGTTTTTGGAAACAAAAAGAAAGAAATCCTGCTAAAAAAAGAAGGCATAAACATAAAAAATGGCAGAATAGTGAACATCAATAATCTAAATTATAAATACCGTGAGCAACAAATATGATATATGCGCATAATTGCGCTTTTAAAAGGAGGTTAAACTATGACGCAAAAAGAAATAACTAAAGTGGATATAGTCTCAACAGCAAAGGTCTTTGCAGCCACATATACATTACTCGGTTTTGTATTGGGTTTATTCATGGCTTTGTTTATGACAGGCACACCACAGCTAATGGGTATGGGTTTTATTGGTCTTATTATAATACCAATCATTTACGGGCTTTTAGGGCTTATTGCAGGAGTACTAATGGCGGCAATATACAACTTTATCGTAAAATACACAGGCGGCATCAAAGTAGAGGTTAAGTGATTAACCTCA
>JAGLIP010000168.1 GCA_023142905.1 Candidatus Aenigmatarchaeota archaeon
ATTCCCTTGTGGTGCACCGCCTGCTGATTGATATGTTGCTCTTCCAGCCGTTGGCGCACCACACTCTGGTCCACAAAAATTTGGACCTGCTGACTGGTGATGTGGCAATTCTTCTCCAACAACCCCGTCCTCCGCGTCAAAATAAAAATAAACATTCCCTGAAGAAGCTAACACTGCATCCGTCGTCGCTTCCGCTATTTCTGAATATCCGCCCGTGTTCGGAACAGCGTCGTAAGCGGAAACTCTGTAAGTATAAGCGGTATTCGCGGATAGCCCTGTATCTGAATAATAATTAATTGCGGAAGTCGCAATTAATGTTGTCGGGGTGCAGCCTGAACCTGCGCACCGATAAATATTGTATCCTGCCATAGCCACCTCATTTGTCTCTTCCGCAGTAAGCGAGACTGAAGGCATAATCAAAACAAAAATTAGTGCCGTGATTGTAATGGTGATACTTTTCATTGCCATAATATTAGTTGCAAATTTCATTTAATATCATTCTCTACCATATTAAATCCCTTTTGCTTCTTTTACTTTTAATTTATTTCTTAACTTCGCCAGTTTGATAAAATAAAGGCCACATTATGCTCATGGAGCCTGATTTCTGTGAGCGAGAATATAACCTTTTCCGTAGAGAATATATCATTGTCTGAGAGAATTGATAAACATTATGGTTTTTCAAATGTATTGTTTGGCAAAGTCGGCAGCAAAGCAAAAGAGGTAAACTACCTAAAAGATCCCAATATGCAACAGAATGAGCCATAGTATCTTAGTGCGCTAGATTCCAAATAGGTATTCGAGAAGGCATTTGAATTAATGGGATTAATAGGTACACCTTTTGAAAAAAAACTATGTCGCACAGTTGAATGTTTGGGCGAAAGTATAAGTTTGGTTTAACAAGATATCCGGATTTGTTGCGGGACTATCGCATTGTTTCTGATAAGCAGTTTATTAACTTTTCTAATTCAGCCATTGAAGGAAATAAATCCGTTTTATGATGGTTCGGTTTTTTAAAATACCCTCTGCCGGGAAAAGACAGATAAACTTTAGAGTATGCACCGGAATAACTGAGATTCCGGCCGTATTGACGATACAAACGGGAGATGTTAACGACAAAAGCCACTTCAAGGCGATGCAGAATGTATTTTTAAAAAATCTTTTGGATGGCAGCCCGCTATTTTTGACTGTGGCGGAAACACGAAAAAGAACAAAAATGGTGTTCTGTTTATGAATAATTCGTAGCCCACACGCAAACCAAAAATCACTTTGAATTGTTGACGCTCCGTAGTTTACTGTGGAGGGAAACATTCAAAGGCTTGAACTGTGAACAAGTCCCATCCTTTAGGGCGGGGTACGAACCAAGGTGGTATGATTTGCAGACCAAAAATTACCCAAAAGACCGAAGTACTACGCATTTCAAATAGAATTATGCTTTTGTTGTATTACTTTGTTGAATAATGGTGGACTGGGCGCGATTCGAACGCGCGGCCCCTACCATGCCGAGGTAGTGCTCTACCAGCTGAGCCACCAGCCCACATTAAATATTTAAGTTTCTTATTCTTCGTTGTTTTGGAATCTGGTTTTTTAGGTTGTTTTCTTTTAAAAGCGAACATCCGAGGAAGTCATTTTTATGTTTTACAATAACATATCCTGTATCGGCATTTGCATCTAAATTTAAAATATCTAAGCCCCTTAAAAACATATCTTTATGTGTTTCGTTTAATTCAACCACATTCTTTGTTGCGGTTTTACCGAAGAGCTGAATCATGTTTGTTGTTGGCTTTAAGATGATTCCTTTTCTTGCGAAAAGCAGTCCAATTCCTTCGGTTCGTAAGTTTTTGAAGTCTATTGCAGCTATTTCTTTTGAGCAAATCCATATTTTTTCTTCGTTTTCTATGAAATGATAAGGGTCGAATGTGTCTTTTGGGATTCCGAAACGGTCTAAAAGCTGTCCGGTTATTTCTTTTTTTGCTTTTGAATTTACAAATTTAAGCATAATTTTCACATCTTATTTTTGTTCTGTTTGTGGGTTCGAAGCTTTTTCATTTTTGGTAAGTTTAGCAATGAAAAATCATTTCACTTTTGTTCCTTTGGCGGGTTCTAAGCTTTTTCGTAGCTTTGC
>JAGLIP010000169.1 GCA_023142905.1 Candidatus Aenigmatarchaeota archaeon
CAATTGATGTTTAACATAATATTTGATAAGATTGGTGCAGATTTTTACTAATCACCAAAGAAAAATCAGATGAGCAATAATTGAAATAACCATCAAACATATTTATTCTTTGAGCATCAACATCTAACTATGTCCCTTGCAGACGACTTGGTTAGGATTTTCGGCGCGCCAGATATAGAATCAGCGCGCGCGGTTGTAAAAGAAGGATTTGTCAAGGTCAACAGCCAGATAATGACAAACCCCGAGTTGCCTATTTCAACAAAAGACACAATATTTGTTGATGAGAACTACGCAAAAAAGCATGCAGGCTACTGGCAATTCAGAGATATGAACAAAATTCTTGGATTATTCCACACAGCAGACGATGTTATTGCGGCATCACTTTCAGAAGGCGAAATTGAATTTTTGGAGGAAAAGAAAATAACTGTTCGCCTGATTGGTGAAAACAGTCCGGATAATCTTCTTGCAAACACACTTATAATCGGCAATACAGATAATATTTTCAATACATTTACACTCATTGAAAAAAACAAGGATTTGCTTTTAAAAAAATCAACCATGCTTTTAAGGCTCAAAAAAGAACAGGATTTTGAAGATACGCTAAACAGCATAAAAAAGATGGCAAAAATTCAGGGATTTTCTTTTACAGATGCAGTGAAGCCGGAATATGCGCGCGAAACATACTGGGCAATACTTAAAAGAGATTAAAGCCATTTCTAAACACAACATATAAAATAAAACAAAGAATAAATAACATACAATGCAAAGAGGTTTTATACTTGAGATATCCGCATTTTGAAAAACAGGAAATAAAAGATATTGTAATATCGACACTTGCACTTGGTTTTATATTCACTTACCCGAATCTAAACCCATTGATCATTGCAATCTATACAGCCGTAATTGCGCTTTCGTTTATCCCCCACGAGCTTGCCCATAAGTTCATGGCAATAAAATACGGTGCATATGCGCGTTTTGAAATGTTTAAGCAAGGCCTTATTTTTGCACTTCTATTGGCTGTTGTTACAAATGGAGGATTTGTATTTGCCGCTCCTGGTGCTGTTATGGTATACACGCAGTTCGTATCAAAAAGGGGCATGCATCAAATCAATATCACCGCAAAAGAAAACGCATACATATCTGCTGTAGGACCTTTGATGAACATAGCTATGGCATTTTTATTCCTTATTTTAGGGTCTTTCTTATCCGGGTTTTTCGCTACCGTGGCAGGCATTATAATACAGGTAAATGTGTTTTTAGCACTTTTTAACCTTTTGCCGATTATGCCTTTTGACGGCTCAAAAATCTTTGCGTGGAATAGAATTTTGTGGTTTGTGATGGCGGCATTCGTTTTTGTGCTCTGGCAAATTATATAAACACGAAAGACATAAAATTATTGTATGATTATTGAAATTATTGGGGCTTTTAGAAAAGCTATGGCTGCAATTATAGAATCAATTGTGAATACGACAAAAATTGTCCTAAACTCTTTTGTCGAAGCGGCAAGGATTTTTAAGACACAGGCAGGAACCGCAAACCCGGTAGAAACATTCACGGTTGTAATTCTCTTTGCGTTTATTGGGTATTTTATATACAAATTCTTGTGGGGTTCTGCAAAAACATTCTCTATATTTTTAGGACTTATAATATTCTTGTTTGTACTGACTGTGATTCTTGTATGATGTTTTTGTCGAATCGTTTCAGTCAGATATATTAATTGCAGAAAAGTAATTATGGGCCATGAAACCAAAAAAACACCCGCCTTTTAATTTCCTCGCGTGGAAGCTTGTTATTGTAAATACAATAATCGGCTTTCTTGAGATTCCTTTTTCATGGCTTGTGCCCTTATTCGCGCTTGTGCCCGAACAGGTTATACAAGCGCCGTGGATAATTGTGACTTCAATGTTTCTGCACCTTGATTTTTCACATCTTTTCCAGAATATGTTTGCTCTTGGATTTTTCGGCATACTTTTGGAAAAGATAATTGGTTCAAAAAAATTCATTTATCTTTATTTTGCTGCAGGAATTGCGGGCAGCATAGCATCACTTGTATTTTACCCAACTGCAACCTCTCTTGGGGCTTCAGGAGCTGTTATGGG
>JAGLIP010000017.1 GCA_023142905.1 Candidatus Aenigmatarchaeota archaeon
AAAGCGCCAAACCAGAAAAAAGCCGACATGGCAGCTGGAAATAGCAGATGAGCGAATTGACATTCTTTTTAGTCTTGCAGATGCGGAATTTAACAACAGCCGCCCTGATCTTTCAAACAGGTATGTCGAGATTGCAAGAAAAATCGGCATGAAATACAACACACCTTTAACCAAACATAAAAGATTATTCTGCAAAAAATGTGGGCATTATTTAAGGCCCGGCGCGAACGCACGCATACGAATTGATTCTGAGAAAAAGACAATCCGCATGACCTGTCTTGACTGCAACAATTTAACCCGTTTTGGGTATTCTAAAAGAAATTAGGTTTAAGAAAATTATATATACTAGTTTAGGTCATAAGTTTATGTATTGTAAAGAACCATGTACGGTGAATGCTCTTATGGCGCGCGACGAAATAGAATTATCTGGTGAGGCGGACTATGAATTTGTGCCGTTAACACCTGTAAGGCGGCTTGAAAAACGGCTTGATGTGTTGGAGACCACAAAGAGCACACAAAGTCTGGAACGCTTTGTTGATAAAATAATTGACATGACCGAGCTTAACCAAAAAATTGTTGACGGTATGGTAAAATCCAACCAGTCTTTAAGAGAAGATGTTGGTGTCCTTATCGGAAAAATGGACTCATTGAATAACAATCTCAGTGAATTTGTAACCTTAATTAAGACTGCAGGAGAACAGGATGTAGAGTCACCATCAAAAGACGCTTTCAGCAATGCTGTAAAACCTCTTGTTGATAAAGTAGAAGAAATTACTAGAGGTGCCCGGGACAGCAATGCAGCAATTGCAGAAACTCTTGAAAATATTGACAAAAGGCTTAAAAGAATGCAGGCAACGGACAGAATACAAAAACCCATAAATAATATATTTGCAAGACGAGATATGATTCCGCAGCAGCAACCAATACGACCAACTGCTCCGCCACAGACAAAGCCAAGACAAATTTAGAATTAAAGGGGTGAATAAATGAAACTAGGACCAAAAAATGTTGAATGGTTGTTTGTTATAACTTTGGTGCTTTTAGCAGTAAGCCAATTTATGGTGATGACCGGTGGAATGATAACAAATACATTTCAGATGACACTTATGAACATGCTTTTGCTTATGATTTTTGGCGGACAGCTCATAGTGGGAATTATTTTATTAAGAATATATGATGGAATAATATCAAAGGGAAAAGGATTTTAATGGGTGATATGATGATACAGACAAATAAATTTTTTAAAACAGAAAGAAAAGGTATTACGCCGATAATTGCTATTGTTCTTCTTTTGATGATGACAGTTGCAGCTTTTGGACTTACATTTGTATGGGTTCAGTCCACACAACAAGACCTTCAGGAAAACATAGGGAAAGATATTAAAAGTGTTACCGATATGAATGCGGCTCAATTTTCGATTGAAAGTATATACAATGATACTGGAAATATTTCAATTGTTGTTAGAAATACGGGAAGATATACTTTCCCGGATGCGACATTATTTACTGTTTATCTTAACGGGCAGAGTCTTTCACCAAATATTCAATATTTTACCCCTTCAGGAGGTATACTTGCACCTGACGAGACCATAACCATCAGAACAACAAACGCTGCTACAAGAAAATGGGATGACCTGCTAATTGGTGTTTCGCATGCATTCAAAATTGTATCTCCTAAGTCAACACAGGCAACAGCCACATGTAGTTCGTCAACTGCGGCACAGGGGTATTGTTAAACACAATACCTCTTTTTTTTCTTTTTTTAGAATATAGCTTTAGCTTTTTAAAAAAATCATGAAAATTAGATTCCGTTGGTGTATTTTCAAGCTTTTTCAGCAACGCTGAAAAGCTTCGAGTGAAACGAGATGATTTTTATTTCTATTTATGCCAATACCTCGCAGCTTGTTGCGATTGGGCAATTCATTGAGCATTATCAATCCACACACAATAAAACAGCCAAAAGTAAATGATTTGATTCCAAATCATTGTTTTTTAATTAATTATCATGAAAAGTATATAATCTCCGTTAACTAAAAAATTAGTAGGTGATAATTATGTTAAAATTTAATCTTAAAGGACAAACGCAGATAATCTCTGTAGTGCTTATTATGGGTCTTGCGGTTGGTGTTATCGGAGCAAGCTATATGTGGGGGAAACCACTTATAGAAAAAAGCCAGGCGGGAACCACAATAACCAATGCTGAAAAAACAATGAATCTCATAAAAAATGCAATAGATGATGTTGCAAAAACGGGCGGGCAAAAGAAAAAGCAGATACAAATTGAAGGAACGCTTAAAGTGTCTGAAAACGAAAATGCAATAATCTATACATTAACAGGGGCACAAGCAGCGATTGCATCAAGCCAGTGGATTTCAATAAATGATGATGTGCCGCCAAAAAGTATAGAAACATATGCCGTAAATGCAATAAACCCCTCAGACAACACACCTATTGACTGCGGAGATTGTATTATGAATGCTTCGTGCGGTCCAGACAATGTTGTGATTACCGGAACTTGCGGTTCTGTTGGGACTTATGTTACGAACCAATCATTTAACTGTAACTTAAATACCTATACTGTTGACCACATAGACTGTGCCGGAACATTGGACGGATTTGCCGTACTTACCGGTCCTGAAAAAGAGATGCCTGGACTTGTCGGAACAAACAATGCGGGTGTTCTTATTGTAAAAAGCATTCCTTCAGGTAATGAATTTATAACGGAATACAATCTTATATATCGGGAACTTATTGACCCTACAAGCAAAGAAGGCGTAAAAATAATAATAAAAACTCAAGGGAACAGTCAAATTCCTTCCGGACAACATACAATTACAGTTATGCGTGGAGCAACAGACATGAATAATGATGCCTCATATGTTGGAGGGGATCTTACAAGCACAACTGTTTTTGTAACTGTTGAATAAAATGTTTCGATGTTTGATGAATGCTATGAATCCCACATGTTTTGCATACACCCAAAACAAACGCAGAAAAAAAGGGCAATATCTGGTAATAGAAGAAATTCTTCTGTTTGGTATGGGACTTGCAATTTTTGGTGGCACGCTTTTGATTGCCGAGAATTTCAAAGAAGGTACAACACAAACAATAAGTGAAATAAAGATTATGGAAGTAAGCCAGGTTTTGCTTAATGGAATATATACCCTCCAAAAAATAAACAACACGGCAAAAATAACGATGAATATTCCTGAAACGATTGCATCAGAAGAGTATGTAATTGTTGGCAGCAAAAACCAAAAAGAGCTTGTAATATATAATAGTAAAGAAGTATTTGTTAAGATAAAAACGCCGGTATATGTTTCAGGGACGGTTCATTCAACAAATGGAAAAATATTGCTTATGACTAACGGATCAAAAGTGTTTATACGAGGGGTTTTCAATTACTAAATTCAAGACAAAACGCGCCATAAAGCACCTTAAGAAAAAATACGGTACGGCTCATAGAAAGGCTATGGAGGCGGAAGAATCCCAGAAAACTTCGACACATGTCAACATTGTCAATCCTTTTGGTTTTGCGTTTCCTTTTGGTGTACAACAGTTTGAGGCAATGAAAAACAAGAAAGATGATGAAAAAGACGCTAAGAAGAAAAAACAAGAAGAAAAAATATCTGTGGATCTTTCTGATACGGATCGCGCCACAAAAAAACAACACATAACCAATAGGGATGAAGAAGAACTTTCAACTATGCGCATTACTTACCCGCTTACGCCGGCAAACCCCAAAGAGAACGAACAGGTTTTTTCGTGGGGTGAAATCAAGTGGAATAATAAAGATAAGCATATGGAATATATTGTCCATGAGCCAAAAATAACAAAAATAGATGAATCAAATCTTAAAAAAATTAGGAAAATAATCGAAGAAAAGCTAAACATACATTTCGAAACAAGTCACAAAAAAGATGCAATTACATATCTAAAAAACATGCTTAATGACATTATAGTGAATTTCGGTCTTTCAATTAGAAAAGACCAACTCACAATATACGAATATTATCTTCTTCGTGATTTTATAGGCCTTGGAAAATTACAGCCCATAATGAATGACGGCAACATAGAAGATGTAAGCTGCGACGGTATTGGTGTTCCTATTTTTGTATATCACAGGAATCCAAAATTAGGCTCAATGAAAACGAATGTTGTTTTTGACACAAAAGACGACCTTGATGATTTTACTATGAGGCTTTCACAAAAATGTGAAAAAAGCATTTCTATTGCCGAGCCACTGCTTGATGGAGCACTTACAGACGGCTCAAGGGTTCATGCGACTTTAGGAAGTGATGTTGCGCGGCGCGGATCTAATTTTACAATAAGGAAATTTACAAATGAGCCACTTACACCGCTGCATCTGCTTCGTTTTGGAACCCTTGATGAAAAAATGCTTGCATATTTGTGGATTGCGATTGAAAATAATGCATCTATTCTTGTTTCGGGACCGACTGCCGCGGGGAAAACCTCACTTCTCAATGCATTATCACTTTTCATAAAACAAGATTTAAAAATTATATCTATTGAAGACACTCCAGAATTACGACTGCCTCACCCACATTGGGTTCCTGAAGTTTCAAGAAGTGGTTTTGGTATTACGGGCTCTGGAAAACGAATAGGTGAAGTATCAATGTTTGACCTCCTTAAAGGCTCATTAAGGCAGCGGCCGGATTACATAATTGTGGGCGAGGTTAGAGGTGAAGAAGCGTATGTCCTTTTCCAACAGATGGCAACAGGACACGCAGGATTATCAACAATCCATGCGGACTCAATAGAAAAGGTTATTGATAGGCTTACAACAAAACCGATAAATCTTCCGGCATCTCTTCTTGAAACCCTCGATCTTGTAGTATTTACAAATCGGATAAAATACAAAAACAAGTATATTCGCAGAGTAATGGCAATACAGGAAATAGGGGACTATGATTCGGAAAAAAAGAAAATTAATAGTTCAAGAATATTCAAGTGGAAAAGTAACACAGATAAATTTGAACCTGATGAAAAATCAGACTTTTTAGGAAAAATAACAGAAAAAACAGGCATGACTGCGGAAGATATAAAAGACGAAATAAATAATCGCATGATTGTCTTGAAATGGATGCATAAAAATAATATAACCAAATATACCGAAGTTGACCAAATACTTTCTAGTTATTCTGCAGACAAAGAAAGATTTTTGGAAAAGATAAACTATAATGAATAATAATTCTTAAAAAATCATGAAATTTTTGATGTGGTTTGTGGATTTCAAGCTTTTTTATTGTTTGGGTATGTTTTATATACAATAAAAAATAAATGTATTCTTTATGGGGCGAAATAAACCGGAAACTAATTACGGGCGTTTAGCATATCGCTATTTTGGGGGTATTGTAGAAAAATATCTTGGTTCTGGCTTTAAAGACCTTCAGATACAACTTTCAAAAGCAAATATTCGCATCACTGCGGCAGAATATCTTTCTCTTGCTGTTGCAACAAGCACTATTGTTTTTGTCTTCGAAATGCCTCTTCTTGCATTGATTATGACTGTTGTTTTTGGAAATGCACTTGTAGGTTTTATTTTTGGGCTTTTTGGAGGTATTTTTACAACAATAGGGATATATTTCCTGTTTAACATATATCCAACAATTATTGTTGATGAAAGAAAGAAAAAAATTGATGATTCCCTTCCGTTTGCGATTCTATACCTTGCAACAATATCTGGAAGCGGAACGCCGATTGTTGCCATGTTTAAAACAATTGCAAAGTTCAAAGAATACGGTGAAATATCGAAAGAGTGTTCACGAATTGTTGAAGAAGTAGAACTTATGGGCTCAAATATCACAGATGCTTTAGAAACCGCAGCCAAAAGAACGCCTTCTGAAAAATTCAAGGAAATTCTGTGGGGTATGAAAAGCACCATAACTGTTGGCGGGGACTTAAAAGCATACCTTCATGAAAAAGCGCAAAGTTCCATGAATGATTACAGAAGACGACTTTCCCAATTTACGCAGCAACTTTCAATGTTTATTGAAATGTATATAACCGTTGTTGTTGTAGGATCTATATTTTTTATGATTCTTACAACAATTATGGGTGGTATTGGCGGAGACGGTGCGGGATTTATTTCCATAGCGCAGGTTGCGATGGTTCTTATAGGCCTTCCGTTTGCATCCTTCGCATTCATTGTATTAATTAAGGGTATGGCTCCTTCAAGTGATTAAAATGACGCAAGAACTAAAGATAAAAAAGAAGCGGGACACCACAAAACTTACAATTCGTACATCTATAGCTGTGGGTGTGTTTCTGGTATTGTTCGGCGTTGCCATAAGTACTATATTCCAAAGTACATTAAGTGTTGTTTTTCTTTTTCTTGGTGTTATTATTGCAATTGTTCCGGCATCCACAATCAAGTATTCAAAATACCACAAATACCGCAAAATGGAAGACCACTTCCCGACATTCCTAAAAGATTTTTCCGAAGCCATAAAATCAGGTATGACTTTCGTTCAGGCATTCAAAATTATATCTAAAGCAGATTACGGTCCTCTTTCAGATGAACTTAAACACGCATCAAACCAGCTTTCTTGGGGTGTGCCGTTCCCCAAAGTACTTATGCAGCTTGCGAGCCGCATCCGCAGTAGCAAAATCATGAGACAGTCGTTTACAATCATAATAGAGGCATACACATCAGGCGGCGATATTGCGGAGACAATGGATTCTATTGCAATGAACATAAGTTCTATCAAGGAAGTGGATGAAGAACGCAAAAGCATATTGTCGCAGCAAGTGTATATCATGTATTTTATATATTTTTTATTCTTAGGCATAATTGTTGCGTTATATAAGCTAATGGTTCCTATGCTTGCAATAAATGTTTCTGCTACCGATTCGGGTTTTTCGGGAATGAGTCTTGGCGGGTCTGTCAATTACTGTGATTCTATGCAGTGGCTTTGCAATTCAGGCGTTGTTATGGGTTATGATCCTACAGACCCGCTTACATATTTTAAAGTGCTATTTTTAATGATGGTCATAATACAGGGTGTTGCTTCAGGAACTATTGCAGGAGAACTTTCAGAAGGAAATGCAACTGCGGGAATAAAACATGCAGGCATAATGATAGTTTCATCACTGCTTGTGTTTATACTATTTATAACTTAAGGTGTTTTTTTTGAAAAAAGGAAATTTACGAAAGGCTCAGATGAGTATAGAGTATTTAGGTGGCTTCACAATATTCATTTTTATTCTTATGTATATTTTTTTTATGACGCTAAGCTTTGTTCCACAGCACACAACGGCAATAGAAGAAAACATAATTGAGGCAAGTGTGTGGCGCGGTATGCAAAACCTAATGGGTTTTGTTGTCTTAAAGAACAATAAAACAGAAATAAATAAGACTGCTCTTAAGACACTAAAAGAATGCACCATATTCGGATGGCATCCAAATCAGGCAGATTCCAGAAATAACTATACTTATTTTCGTGACTATATTATTAATGCACCCAATAGCAGCAGTTTTCACATACAGGCAGATTCTTATATAATATCTCTCACAAACAATAAAAATTTTGATAATTTTACCGGAAGCAGTATTGTTGACGGAATAAACATTTCTTTTGAAACATATAATAATAGCACTAAATACGATGTCGTTGTAATCGACAACGGCACAATAATGATTGCAACGGAAGGCTCTGGCGGATATATTCTTGGAGACGACAAGTATGAAGTCCAGAAAATAGATACTGACGGCCAGTTCGTAATAATGTATGCGAACCTAGCCGACTGTGGAAAACAGCCGCCATCAAACAACTTAATAACAAACCATGTCCGTTTTGCAAAAAAAGGATATCAAATAATAAAAATTACGCTGACATATTGGTGAATTTATGGTATGTAAAAAAGCAATGATGCACAGTATTGAGGGTGTCATAGCTGCGCTTTTGATATTATCTGTTTTTACAACTATTGATTTTTCTGTAAGGCATACCGAATGGAGCGATGTAAAAACCATAGCCTCCGCAAGGGATCTTTCAGATATGGTTACCGGAACAGAACTCAAAAATCTCGTAATTGAAAATCGTGGAGAAGATTTAAAAAAAATAATTAAATCATTTATATCTCCATCATCAAGAATCACAATAAAAACATACAATATTCCAAAAAAAGACATACTTATCGGAATGTTGATGAATTCTTCCGAAAAGATTGAAATAAACGCAGGCATTCCCGGAGTATGTCCCGCACCACTTACGGCTAATAGCTGTGCTGAAGGAAGTGTTGATGGCGCTACAAACTTCATAGCATTAAAGATTTCAGCAACGGGTATGTTTGACAAGATGTATGTTGATTTCAACAACAACGGAATATATGATTCCCACGAAGGACCTCTTGGCTCAAGCAACTTATTTTTTCTTTCAGGACAGTACTATATTGTGCATTCCATAAACGATAATGGTACTGCCGTAAATGTTGTTTTCTGGAATGCAAGCAAAGTCAAGGATTATTTTTACAACCTAAAAGACTACGAAATAAATTCGAGAAAAACAAGAATTATTTTTAGTGCAACAGACCTTGAAGAAACAACAGAATATTATACGAAATATGATGCCCTAATTATACCGTATTACCGGAATCTTTCAGTTTATGAAAGCAAACTATCCAATATCCTGTCTTTGGGCACCCCCATGATAGAAATTGCCGATATACCTGCGGGTTCTGACATAGTACAGAAAAATATTTTCGGTATAGAAACAGTAAATTATAATCGTACTTCTTCATCTAATAATGTCAGCATCAACAGCGAAATAAAAGCTTATGATATGCTTTACCCCATTAACAAATACACTCTTTTTACGGGTATTGTGCTCGATAATTTTATCGCAGACACAACAGGATACACTAACATCCCTTTAGGGAACTCAAAAATATCAAATATCTCATTTACGGGCGGCAATATCGCCACCATACTAACAGATACAGGAACCGGATATAATAAAAGTTACTTCGACAGCAACAATGATTTAAGTTTTGCCTCTCCGGACAATACATCTTATACTATTGGTAAATCCATCATGCTTAACGGAAATAATTATACGATTAAAACTATTGACTCTGCCGGCGTAAGTATGAATATGATGCTAAATGAAAACCACATATTTGAAGGAATCACGAACCCCGCTAAAATATATGCCGCGAGCAATACAAGTAAAAATGTTGCAGCCCAATACAACAACAAGACATATTATATTAATATTACCAACAACCTGGGCGATTTAATAGATACGACAACCGATGCCGGATTCACAAATCCCACACTTCCTCCGGGAATACATAAAAATGGCACACTTGATTTCGGTGGGGGGTATACATATTCTATTGTTGCAACAAATTCAACAGGAAATTATACCCGATTCAATATAGACTTGAACCATGACAGTGATTACACTGACGATAATGAAGGGCCGCACCACACAGCAGAAAGCATACTTATAGGTCCTGAAACATACCAGATTTTTGTTGCATTAGACGGAACAAAAATCACTGCAATGCTTAAAGAGCGTTTAAAAGCACCATATATAATTATAACTAAAGAAGGCACAAAAGCAAAAACCGCGTGGATACAGGCAGGTCTTGATGGTGTAGATCATTGGACACTTTTACAGGGAACACTTTTGTGGGCATCAAATAAAGAAGACACCATCATATCCTCATATGCCGGCAGCGGTGATATTGTTTCCATAAAAAAGACACTTATGATATATGAGGATTTTTTAGAACTTGGAGAAATTGAATTTTTGGTGGCGCATTAAATGAAACGAAGAAAAGGACAATTTTTTGTAATAAGCGCAGTCATAGTTGTTATTTTGCTTATGTCTATTTCAAGCATACTTTCCGATGATAATGCTTATAGCCCTGCAGGACAGCAAAAAGAGATTGATGAATTTTTGTGGAATTTGGATATTATGATGGTGGAAATAAATGAACTGATATCTTACTCTACTGCAGACAATTTAGATGAAAACATTAATGCGTATTTTATTACAAAAAAAGATACTTTTAAAAAAGCAGGTTTTGCTTTTTCATACATATATGATGATGTAGGAAACAAGACATACATTACACTAAACAGAGGAGATATAGAAATAGAAAAAACATACGATATTCTTATTCCTTAAAAACCATAAAAAAACAATAATGTTAAACCGATAGATTCCCGCACCAAATGCATGTCCCTTTAAATATTTTTCCGCCACATTTGCTGCATTTTTCTTCGACAACATGCTCTATTGTGTCTGTCAGGAACTTCTCAGTGCTTTCAACAGGCACTGCGTGAAATACATTGAATTCTGTTATTTTTGGATTTTTTTTCGCAATGACTTTTTTTACATGCTCGGGCAATATTGGTTTTTTAACTTCGCTTTTTTGCGCCGGTATTGTAATCGGGGTTGTAATCGGTGTATATGCTGGTGTCTGCTGACCTTTTGGTTTTATTTTTCGGGTAATGTATATTGCGGCCAAAACAACAAACAATGCGGGAACCAAAAGCCACGAACCATAGGAATACAAATAATCGATAATTGTTGCTTCTTCTATGGGTTCTTTTTGGTTTATTTTTGAAAGTGCGATCAGTATATTAGAAATAGCTGTTTCTGCACGATCAAATTCTCTTTTAGATATTGCATCTTTTGCCTCAAGAACACTTTTTTTTGCATCTTCATAATACTCTTTTTGTGTTAAATTAAGGGTTTCTGCATTTATAGCGTATATTGTTTCAAGAATTGATGCAAGCTGATCGTCAAGTATTTCCGCGTAGTCTTTCTGAACGACAACTGTAATCTGCGTGATTGTTTTTACTTTGTCGCTCTCTATAGCCATATTCTTTGTATATGTGCCCGAAAAAACAGGTTTTTCAACGCATATTTCTAAAGAGAGATATGCTTTTTCATCAATGTCGAGTGTATTTATTTCCTGTAATGGCTTGCTTTCAATACCTTCGGAAATTGATGTGGTTTCAGACATTATGTTATTCAAAATTATATTTCCGGTATTTGTAATTTCAATATATGCTTGACCGCACATATCGGCATTTAAATAAATAGTGCTGTCCGTTGCAATAAGATCCGAGTACAACACAGGTATTGATTGAACTGGTGTTGAACCTGTAAAACTAACGCTTCCTGTTGAGCTTCCGCCGGAGCTGTAGTCTCCACCACCACCACCTATGTATGTTATTGATGTGAGCGATACAGTGTATTTCTTAACTTCCTTGTTTGTGAGATTGAACGAGGATACTGTTTTTGTGTAGTACCCGCTTTTTGAAACAATTACCGTCAA
>JAGLIP010000170.1 GCA_023142905.1 Candidatus Aenigmatarchaeota archaeon
AATGAACAAAACAATCTATGAAAAAATAGGAATTGATAAGGACTCGGTTTATGCTAGTTTAATCTCTATTTGTGGAGCCGTAAGCATTTATGGGTTTAATACACTATACATTAAGCCGTTTGAACATGATATACTTTACAGCGTAATTAATGTTCTTGCAGCAACTGTTCTTGTAATTCCAAGAACATTTGTAAAATACGCAAAATATCGAAAGCAAAAAACCATAGAAGAGAGATTTCCTGATTTTTTAAGAGATATTGTTGAGGGTTTGCGCGGAGGAATGTCTTTGCCCTTAGCAATTAATTATACATCCAAAAATAATTACGGTGAACTTACAGAACCAATAAGGCTGCTTATTGCCCAAATTTCTTGGGGGGTGCCTTTTGAAAAAGCAATAACTAATTTTGCATCAATCACTAAAAGCAAAACAGTCACACGGGCGGTAAGGACAATTATAGAGGCACACAGGTCTGGCGGCAATCTCGCAGAAGTTATAAATGCTGTTGGTCGATCCACAATAGAACTTGAAAAAATAAAACGCGAGCGAACTTCAAGAATCTCTTCTCAGATGATGCAGGGATATATTATTTATTTTGTATTCTTAGGCGTGATGGTGGGTATGCAGAAATTCCTGATACCTGCACTTTCATGGGGGACGGTAGATACCTCTGTAGGAAATATTATGTCTGGCTCTACAGGAACAACAGAAACAGGGGTTATAGATGTAGCATTATACCAAAAGATGTTTACCCATCTTGCAATAATCCAGGGGTTCTTTTCAGGAGTAACAATAGGAAAACTTGCCGAAGGATCCATTGATGCAGGCATAAAACACGCAATGTTTCTTGTGATTATTGGGTATGCAGTTATGTCAATTACCGCAGGAATGTAATGCATTCGCTTGCGGTTATTGAAAAAATAGGGGTTTTTCATCAAGAACATACCAAAAAACAAAAGTTTTATATATGGGACACATTCATAAATAACAATAGGTTATATGTGGGATACCGGCATAAACAACAATCGGACATCCTTAATATTTAAAGGGGGGTAAAATATTATGACAAAAAGAAAAGCTGTAAGTCCTCTCATTGCGGTTGTACTTTTAATCGTGTTTACGGTTGCAGTATCAACAATGATAATGAGTTGGATGAACACATACACCAAAGACACAACAGCAGGTGCTTCATCAAATACTGATACGGTAATAGCTTGTTCAAAGCAGACGGTTAATATTCCAACAGCTACCGGCGTTTCGACAGATGAAACCGGCGGATACTTAAATGTAACCGTAAATGTTGAAAATAACGGGCAGATGAATACTACAATAAAAAAGGTTATTGCTTTTGACAGTGCCAATATTGTGTGCGAGCTATCCTCAACAGAGCAAACACTTGAAGTTGGTGACTTTCAGGCATTCGGTCAGATAAACTGTTCTAATGCTACCGGATGGTCTGGTGGCGTATGCAGGGCAAGAGTAACAACCACCTGTGGTGGAATATACGACGAGTGGATAAACACATCCTGTTAAATTCACTTCTTTTTCTTTTTTTCTTTAATTTTATATGCTCCAAGTGTTAATTATATCCTATGACTAAAAAAGCTATATCTCCATTAGTTGCCGCAATTTTGTTGATAACATTCAGCATGGGCATTTCGGTTGTGGTCATGAATTGGGTGGCGCCGATTGCAAATACAAACATAGAAAAAACAGGCCATATGGACGATACAAGAAACATTTGCTCAACAGCACGGGCAGAAATTATATCTGTAGGTATCAATCTTGGCAATAGTGCCTCAATAAACATACAAAACACAGGAGATGTTTCGATAAACCTTACAGAAGCGTTCATATACAATAAAAATTACGATTCATGCAAGCTTGTTTTTGATAAGTCGGTACTCGATATTGGTGATTTTTCATCAGCAAAAAACAATACATGTAATATATTTAATATTTGTAATGATTTTTTGCTTGTCGATGTTGTCTCAGCATGTAAAAATATCATCATACGATTTAACAATAATCTCGAAAACACAACAAATGGCTGTAGAAGCAGTTAGCGGTGCTGTCTCATTAACCACAA
>JAGLIP010000171.1 GCA_023142905.1 Candidatus Aenigmatarchaeota archaeon
TAGATCTATTTGAAGCAATAAACAATGGAAAAATGAAATACGAAGGTGTTGGTTTTTTCAGCTCAATCAAATACAAACTAATTGGATTTCTTGTAACCAAAGTAGGGCCGATATTTATGGAGTAATAGTCGAAAGCAATATAAACTATTATTTTAAAATATAATCCCATGACAAAAATAGACATTCTTGTTGAAGGATACGCAAAAGAAATTGAAAACGGCTGGAATGCAAGTTCGAATGTAACACTTGTTACAAGCAACAGCAAGAACATAATAGTTGATCCGGGCTGTAATCGGAAACTACTTCTTGATGCTCTTGAAAAACACAAATTAAAAACAGGGGATATTGATTTTGTGTTAAACACCCACAACCACACAGACCACACGCTTTTAACAAGTATTTTTGAAAATGCGAAAGTAATCACAACCGATGAAATATATGCTGGCGACCATCAGGTTGAACACAATAACAAAATTCCAGAAACTAACCTTGAAATTATACAAGTCCCGGGACACACTCCCAAGCACTGCGCTCTTGTTGTAAAAACCGAAAAAGGCACTTATGTTATTGCAGGAGATGTCTTTTGGTGGATAGATAACGAAGAACAGAAAATAGACATTAAAAAAAAGATCCTGCGCATTCGGGCGATATGGAAGAACTGATCAAAAGCAGAGAAAAAATCCTTAAAATCGCAGATTGGGTCATCCCAGGACATGGAAAAATGTTCAATGTCAAAAGATGACGCCCCCACCCACATTTATATAGTTTTTTGTTCATTAGATTTTTGGTGAAATCAATGAATGGTGAATCTTTTCATAACGGGTGAATGTCTTCACAGAAGAAGACCTTAGTATTCTTAATAAAATGCAGTTTTTCACCGCAAAGCCTGATAATAAAGGGCGTCTTTTGATTCCTGCAGCAGTGCGTAGGATTCTTGGAATCAAATACAACTCAAAGGTACTTCTAGGTCTTGAAACCGATGGCGACTTATCTTTCTTCAAACGCAGTGTTGACTCTAAAGGCCGGGTGTACTTTTCCCTGCTAAAAGAAAACTGTCTTTTAAGTGTTGAGTCTCTTGAATACGGGAGTGTGTTTTAAATGGGTGGATGTATTCACAACAGGGATTAAAAAGCGATTTTTCTGTTTTTTATTGCGTATAAACTATATCAAGCTAGCCATGACTATGATTGGGTTTTTTTAAGAAATAAGAGGTGGAATGTATGAATGAAAAATTGAAGATGTATGTGCCTGACGGAAGTCTTGAAAAGTTTGTGTGGGGGCTTCTTGAAGGCGCTGGGTTCGAGCCTGCAAAACCTGACAGAGGGTATGATATAAGAACAAACTCTAAATTGTGGGATTTCAAGCAGATTAGACCTCAGGACCAACCATACCAAACAGCTAAAGGAAATGCAGAGCTTTGTATTGTGGGCGAAGATATATTAAAGGAATTTCAATTGAGCTATCCGGGTTTAAATGATAATATTGAGATTGTCCAATCTTTTGAAGGCAGACCAACAAAGCTTGTTGCCGTGGTTCTTGATGAAAAATATCAAACTGTGGGTTCATTGAAGGAATTCTTTGAAACTGCAGGAAATGATATACCTATAGCTGCAGAATACCCGAAAATAGCAAAAGATTATATCTCAAAAAACTGCGGTCTTGAAGTTGATGTATATAAACCTGCAGGAAAAACCGAGGCAACACTTACAGGAAACAGGCCTGAGATGGAGCTTATAATAGATACAACAGAGACCGGAAATACAATTAGGGCAAATGGTGGCAAAATCATAGAGACATTGATGGAATCAAAACAGGTTGCGGTTGTAAATTCCGGGGCATATGGAACCCCTTCATCAAAAAGCGAAATTGACAACCTTTTAGAACAATTCAATGGCGTTATGAGATCTAAGCTAAATACCCTTAAAAAATTACAGGTAAATGTGCTTGATGGCGACAATGCCGAAAAGATCATCGACTACCTTATGGATGAAGGATACAGGCCAACAGTATCAAAGCTTTATCCAGAAGGCTCAGATATCTATGTAGTATTGCCAAATAGCAAAATAAAAAACA
>JAGLIP010000172.1 GCA_023142905.1 Candidatus Aenigmatarchaeota archaeon
ATATTTACTGCTCTTCGTGACAAAGTTCCGGCAGACCAGGCACACGAAATAAAACCAGCACAAACAACATACAATAGAACCCAAAGACCATCAATGCGAAGAGAAATAAGACCGCGGACACAAAGACCCGCACCACCACATTCGGAACCAAGAGAACAAAGACCAATACAAAGAAGACCCGAAACAAAATTTGTGGCTCCAAAAAAACAAGAAATAGATTCAGATACAAAAGACTTTTTTAAAAAACAGCTGAATGAACTGGTAGGCACAAGAGCAGCATCAATTTTTGATCACGAAAAGAAATTTGCGGGCAGGGTTCCTGTAAAAGAGCTTTCAAAAGCAATTAAACAGGTTCAAAACCCTTCTTTTGTTGTTGTTGATGCAGATGCAGACCAGGATATGATATCTGCTGGCGAATCTGCAAATGTATCTTATATGTTGACAACAAAAAAAGCAGTAGGTACTTCTCGGAAAATAAAAATATTGTCTACAGAGGATTTAAAATAATCCTCTTTTTTTCTTTTTTTCTTTTAACTAAAAATATAAACATGCCGTCCAAATAAGTGTATGATTCAAAAAGAAAGAATAATAACACTCACACAACAGCTCATTCGCGCAAAATCAGAAAACCCCCCGGGCGAAGAATACGAAGCCGCGATGATTGTAAAAAGAGAAATGGAAGATATTGGATTGGATGTTTCGGTTCATGAGTTTTCTAAAAACCGGCCAAACATTATTGGTATTTTGAAAGGCAAAAACTTAAAAAGATCCCTTCTTTTAACACCACACACAGATGTCGTACCTGCAGGCACAGGATGGAAGCACGAACCCTATTCTGCTAAACTCATTGATGGAAAAATATATGGTCGCGGCGCATCCGACTGTAAGGGTCATGTTGCTGTATGTTTAGAGGTTGCAAGAAGTATAATAGAAAGCAAAAAAAACATTGAAGGAGACCTGATAGTTGCCGCAGTTGTTGACGAGGAACAAGGAAGTGAAAAAGGAATAAAAGCTCTTATTGAAAAAAAAGTTTTAAAACCCACACACGCAGTTGCAGTTGATGTCGGGGATTTTAAGATAATTACTGCTCAAAAAGGCGTTCTGTTTTTATCAATAGAACTTATTGGCAAAAAAGCCCACGGCGCATACCCCGATAAAGGAATAAACGCCATAGAAGCCGCAGCAAAAATAATAATCGAATTAAAAGAACACAAATTTGCCTGCAAAAAACATCCATATTTTAAAACAGAATCAACCGTAAACATTGGAAAAATAACTGGCGGGAATAAAGCAAATATTGTTGCAGATAATTGTGTTTTTGATGTGGATATGCGTTATCTTCCGGGCACAAAAAAAGAAGAGATTATTCTGGCGATAGAAGAACTTATAAAAAAACATATCAAAAATTATGAAATTAGTATCAAGATGCATGAGTTGCCATTTGAAGAACACAACCAAAAACTTATAAGCGCCATGAAAAAAGCATATGAAAAAAACAGCAAACAAGTAAACATCACAGGAAGCGCGGGAGCAACAGTGATATCGTTGTTCAAAAAATATGATATTCCCGCAATTGCAACAGGTTTTTGCAATGGGGATTGTATGCATATAAACGATGAATTTGTTGTGGCAGACGACCTTGTAAAAGGGGCAAAAATTCTTGAGGATTTTGCATTGGAGCTGTTAAATAACCCATAAAACCAAAAACATATTTAAAAAACAAAAAAAGTTAATATATGAAATAAGAATGTATACTGATGGATGTGATTGCAATGAAAGACATATTAAAAGACTTATCAGCGGTTCCTGGAATTTCAGGACAGGAAGATGTTGTATGTCACACAATAAAAAACAAAATAAAAAACTACGCTGATGAGGTTCATGAAGATAAAATGGGTAATTTGGTGGCTGTTGTTAAAGGAAATAAAAAAGGGCCTAAACTTCTTTTATCAGCACACATGGATCAAATTGGTTTTATTGTAAATCACATGGAAGATAAATATATTAAAGTAACACCAATTGGC
>JAGLIP010000173.1 GCA_023142905.1 Candidatus Aenigmatarchaeota archaeon
ATGCTTTTGCGGACAACTACAAAAATAACGGGCGTTTTTTTATGAACACACGGGTTTTAGCAGTTGGGTCTTGTGCTTTTACGGTAAATTACGGGCTTGTAGGCTCAACAGTCATAAACATAAAAGGCGAACTTGAAACCGGAAGAGATAGTTGGTCAGGGCGGGGCGGTATGGGCTCCATTTTAGCGCAGGCGCATAATATCGTAGCAATTGTTTTTGGCGGAAATGCTAAAAAAGAAAGAATCGGAGCGGATGTGTTGTTCAAAAAAGCCCTTGGAAAAACAAGTATGCAGGCAGCAGGGGATGCTACAATAAAATATCGGCATATGGATAGCATAAAGACCGGGGGCACATTCGGTGTCAATTTCTATAACCTGCAGGAAAACACACTTACGAACAACTGGGATGTTGAAAAAACACCTAAGAGAGCAAAAGAAATATATGATAAAAAAGTAAAAGGAAAGTATCTAAAAGAATTTAATGAGCGTGTAACAGACACAAAATCATGGGCAACCTGCGGGGAGGCCTGTCCTGGATTATGCAAAAAAATCGACAAAAAAACAGGCGCTAAAATAGACTACGAGCCATACAGTGCCGCAGGTCCTAATTCCGGTGTTTTTGACATAAAAAAATCAGAAAAAATAGTCCTTCTTGCAGACACATATGGTGTTGATGCAATTGAGTTTGGAAACACACTTTCATTTTGCCTTGACTGCATAAAAAATGGGCTTTTAACACCAAAAGATTTCGGGCTATCCATTGATGTATCATTTTCAAAGAATCAGGAAAAACTGGCAGAAAAAATAATTGAGTTAATGCTTACCGGAAACGGCCTTGGCGGGCTTTTATCTAAGGGCGCGCGGGTCGTATCAAAAACACTTGACAGGGAATTTATTTCACGGACAAAAAAAACAGGTGTTCGTTTCAGTGATTTGGCAGTTTATGTGCCGAATGGTAAATATGGCTCAATTGCACCAATACAATATCTCGTATTAGGCGCGTTTATGCCATTGCCAATACAGGGAAAATTCCTGACGCATTACGGTTCTGAATTCTTAAAACCGCATGATATGGGCTTGAAGGATGCAGAACGGTTCATAGAAGAGCTTGGGACAGACAATCTTGGAATATGCAGGTTTCATAGGGGTTGGTCAGAAAAAATGCAGGATATTCTTTTAGCTCATTTAGGCTATACGGATAATTACCAACTGCATATGCTCGGCACAGTACAGGATATTGTAAAATACAATAAGATGTCCGGCACAACACCTGTTTTCTGGGATTCTAAAAAAGTCATTCATTTGATGGCAAAAGACATTGAGCGAAAATATAACGAAACACCCAAAAACGAAAATCTTAAAATATGGCACGAAAAATTCAAAAAAGACGAAACTGCGGCCGCAAAAGAATACTGGACTGCGGTTCTAAAGGAAATTGAGCGTGTTTTCCAGGTTTCGATGGTTTAGTTTTTCAGACACTGGATTACTCCGAGATATGGCGGGCTAATTAATTTGCACATTGTTTTGTTACACTCTAAGTGTGTACGATTAAATAAAAGTCGCTCAATGTTATTTAGAATTGATTTTTTGTAACAAAAATCAATAACCTTATAAATTTTTCGCATTAATACAATTCTATGATTCCAGAAAATCAAAGCATTGTTGTTCCTTATTCTGCGGGTAAAACTCAGGAAATATATGCAAACATGTTGAAAGAGATAGCAGGGAGAAACAAGGATAATCTTTCTATGGCTTTTGAAGAAAATGGTTCTTCAATTACCGCATCATGTGATTGGTTCCGTTGGTTCCTCCCCGCCTTAAAAGGCGGGGCTTCCAACGCTAAGCTAAAAAACAACCAAGCGATGCCTGCTTTTCATCTACAACTGTTGAAACTCCGTCCTTTAGGTCGAAGTTGACAGTTGGAGAGCTTGAAACCGAACCAATCAAACCCCGTCCTTTAGGACGGGGTCGCATAGAGGTTTCATGATTGTGCCCGTCTACATAGTTCACA
>JAGLIP010000174.1 GCA_023142905.1 Candidatus Aenigmatarchaeota archaeon
TTTTTGGTATCGTCATGAATCTTTATTGTTGTTATGCTCACATTAATCACCGTATACCCCAGTATACCGAAGTATACTTAAATAATTTTCTGTTATAAAAATCAGATTTTTAAATATTTCATCTCGCAAAATCAAGAATCTGCCTGAATTTTTCAATAAACACATCAATTTCTTCTTTTGTGTTATACAGATAAAATGATGCCCGTATGGATGCAGGGATGTTGTGCTTATTGAACCATGAATGCACGCAGTGAGCGCCCGAACGCATCATGATATTTGCAGCCTCATCCAAAAGCATTCCAAGTTCATGAGAATCAACCCCTTCCACCACAAATGTATATATTCCGCCTCTTTTTTCAGCATCTTTAGGCCCTAAAAGATTTACCCCTTCAAATTCTTCCATTTTTTTTGTTAGGTAACCGTTAAGTCCCAATTCATGATTATGAATATTGTCAAGCCCGATTTTTTTCAAATATTCTGCTGCAGCGCCCGCGCCTATTGCTCCGGAATAATTCTGTAATCCTGCCTCGAATTTATCAGGAAGTTGTGCTATTTCTTTTGTTTCATATGTTGAATCTAAAACAGTTTCACCCCCCACCAAAAATTGAGGCATCTCTTCTAAAATATGCTGTTTACCATACAATACACCCATACCTGTAGGTCCTGCCATTTTATGAACTGATAATGCCAAAAAATCAACATCAAGCTTCTTTACATCAAGCGGAATGTGCGGCGCGCTCTGCGCAGCATCAACTGCAACCAAAGCACCAAACTCATGGGCTATTTTTGTAATCTCTTTTAAAGGGATGGTAACACCCGTTACATTGGATGTGTGTACAACACTTACAAGCTTAACACTTTTGTTCATGGTCTCTTGAAACCTTTCAAGGTTAAATGTAACATCTTCGTTTGACTCCAAAGGAATGTGCTTTGCGCCATAGTTTTTTGCCACCCACTGCCACGGAAGAAGATTTGAATTGTGCTCAATATCTGTTGTGATTATTGTATCGCCCTCTTTAAAATCTAAAGTTCGCGCAATCAAATTTAGGCCCTCTGTTGTGTTTCTAGTCCATAAAACCTCTTTTTCTGAATCGGCATTGATAAATGCGCGCATTTTCCTGCGCGCCTCTTCAAATTTTTCAGTCACAGATTTTGCAAACTTATGTGTTGACCTGCCATGGCATGCAGGATATTTCATATAATATTCATTCATGGCATCGATTACCTGAATGGGCTTTAATGTCATGCAGCTGTTGTCAAAATAAATCGGCGGTTTGCCATTTATCATTTGGTTGAGTGCGGGAAAATCCTGCCTTATCTTTTCTAAATTCATAGAACTCACTTCTTTTTTATCCTGAATCCCGTGTCCGAATCTTCAACAATGTATCCTTTTTCTTCTATCTTTTTTCTCAACTCGTCTGCAGAATCCCACTCTTTTGACTTTCGCGCATCGTCCCGTTTTTTGGCAAAGGAAAGAATCTCTTTAGGTATTTTTTCTTCTCTTTTTGATAAAATGCCAAGAACGCCTGCAAATTCATTATACACTGCAAGAATTTCCTCAAGAACTTTTTTGTTTTTTGCAACGGTCATGTATTTATTCGCCCTGGATGAAAGATCATGGAACACTTTTACAGCTTCAGGATTATTAAGATCATCTGCAAGTGCTTCTTTGAATTTTTTTTGCAGAGTAGGTAATTCTTCAAGAATTGCTTTATCATAAGGATACTCTTTTTTATCCGCGTCTTTAAGCGAAAAATTAAGGTTTTCAAAAGTCTCTTTTAATTTCATATAATTGTTCTTCGCATTCTCTGCAAAATCATTTGTATAATCAAGTTTTTTGTGGTAGTGGGTTGAAATAAACATATATCGTACAACATCTTCGCTGAATTTTTCAACGATTTCGGGAAGCGTAAAAAAATTCCCTTTTGACTTGCTCATCTTCTCGC
>JAGLIP010000175.1 GCA_023142905.1 Candidatus Aenigmatarchaeota archaeon
TGCTGGTTTTTTTCTTGCATCTCTGCGGAATAAACATTAAGTTCAAAATCTTCGGTACAAATGTCATATGGGCAAACTTCTTTGTTATTTGGATCGATAAAATATTCTATTTCCATCTGCTCGAATTCGCGGCTTCTGAAAAGAAAATCCCTTGGAGAAATTTCGTTCCTGTATGCTTTTCCAACCTGCGCTATGCCGAACGGAAGCTTTAATCTTGAAGAGTCAGTTACCGCTTTAAAGTCTGCAAAAATTACCTGCGCTGTTTCGGGGCGCAAGTATGCTGTGGCTTCATCGTTGTCAATTGAGCCTACTGTGGTCTTAAACATCAGGTTGTAATTCCTCGCCTCTGTTAATTCCCCTTTGCATTTTGGGCATTGTATTTTGTGTTTTTTTACAAGCTCGTTTATTTCTTTTAATGTCATGCCGTCTGTTGGTATTTTAAGAGCATCTTCTATTATGTGGTCTCCTCTTATCCGTTCTTTGCATTTTTTGCAGTCTAAAAGCGGGTCTGTAAATGAGTCAACATGACCTGAAGCAACCCAGACTTTAGGATGTGTTATTGTTGTTCCGTCAATTCCTACAACATCCTGCCTTTTTTTTACGAATGTGTTCCACCAAAGAGTCTTAATTGCGTTTTTTATCTCAACGCCTCTTGGGCCGTAGTCAAAGAATCCTGAAAAACCGCCGTAAATTTCGGAATTGGGGAAAACCATACCTGTTTTTTTGCAGTATGATGCGATTTCTGAAATTGTTATTTCTTTTTTTGTCATAAATATCTACAAACCACTTTAAGCACAGAAGAATTTATAAGTTATATACCTTGTAGGTCTCTAAAAATATCCCCGCAAAATATCCATTATTTCTCAAACAATTATTTGTGAACTAGGTAAACCTTTTAAATTATCCATTTGTATCTCATTAAAGGGTTCTAATAATTGGTTTATTATTTCATTGTTCAAGCCAACATCCTTCAAAAGAATATCATATAGGGTTTTGGAAATATCGCCATCATAAAAACCATATTTTTTTAAATTTTCAGAAAATTCAACTAATCCGTCAGATATTTTTCTAATGTCTTTTTCTTTTTTAATGCTATCTGATATCAATGCAGCAACATATTTTTTTAAAATTTCTGTGTCTGGTTTACTCAAAATCCCTTCTTTATATCCTATATGTTTCCAACCAGATGTATTTGTCCATACATCTACATACCCGTGTTTATTTAAACTATGAAAAATAGAGGGAATGCCAACACTTCTACAAAGACCCAATACTTCTGCAGCAATTTGATTACATATTCCTTTTCCCTTAACAAGGGTTCTCATATCATACATATCGTATGTATCAAAATGGCTTAAAATTGGTTTTCCTCTAATATCTTTTTTTGTACTAATCTCTTTACTTGTTGTATTATTTACAAAAAAATAAAATGCTAATATCGCATCGTCAGGTTCTTCTATAGTTTCCAAAAGATGTTTTGCAATCGGCAACATCCCATAAGGATCCACCATGCTTTCTCCACGATAGGTTTTTGTTGTTCGCCATACTTTCTGAAACCCAGTAAAATCATCATAATTCAAATTCGTTTTTTTTTCAAATAAATCCCTTAACGAAAAATAATCCACCAACATGTGATGACTTCAATCAATAAATTTATATTAATATCTCGGACAAACATTTAAAATACTTAATAAGCATAGTAAACTATTGTGATGCCCATGGACTGGAAAACAAACTGACCGAATATGCAGCTTTTTTCAGTCTCAAGTATCAACCGTTTCTTTCTAAAATAGTTCTTTTGTGGTGTTGTTAGTCTGGGCTTTGTTTTTGAAAAATACAATAACTTTAGCGTAAGCCATATGTTAATTTGCTCTCTTGATAGCGAAAACTATAAATAGTTTTGGGTCGCTAAGGCTTTGTGTAAAAAGTCCAAAAAA
>JAGLIP010000176.1 GCA_023142905.1 Candidatus Aenigmatarchaeota archaeon
GGGTTTTTTTCAAGAACTTCAGGAACCGCACCCATAAGGACATCAAGCCCCTTTTCCCAGACATGGCGGCCTACGAAAAACACGATTTTTTCATGCGGAAGCGCATATTGTGCCTTTACTTCATTTAAATCATGCGTTGTTTCAAGACCTTCTTCACAAACACCATTTGGAATGACCTCTACCTTATCCCAAGACACACCGAATGCAGAGCATATAGCGTCTTTCATATAGTGCGAACAGCAGATGGTTTTCCAGGATTCGAAAACAAGCCGTCCTTCAAGGTCGTGTATAAGCTTTTGCCTGTCATCGTAAATGCCCCCGCGCCTTCCAAGCTCCATAGAGTGTATTGTGACTATAAGCGGTTTTCTGTATATGTGCTTTAAAGTTATAGCAGCTGTTGAGACCAGCCAGTCGTGCGCATGAATCATGGCAACATCGTCATTATCATTTAGTATTTCTGATGCCTGATTTGCCATAAGTGTGTTCATCTGAAGCGCCCAAGACGGAAAATCTTCTGCAGGTATGTTATCCGCATCAAACCGGTATATTTTAACACCGTCTTTTTCTTCAAATCCGTGATTTCCTGAATACGCACAGGTTACAACAATGGGTGTTATGCCGTCTTTTGCCTGCGCCTTTGCAAGTGATTCAACATGCGTTGCAAGCCCGCCAATTTTGTTTGGCGGATATTCCCATGTAAGATGTAGTATTTTCATAAAAATGCCTTATTGTGTTGTTTGTATTCGCTCGTTGTATCTCCACTTTTCCCAGTTTTTCATGACCCATGAATAATCCCGAGCAATGTCTTTTGTCCAGTTTATGTTTGTGGGGTCAACAACATTCACTTTTTTTTCAGGCGGCGAATAGAATTTAAGAAGCTCGTTTTTCATCCATTCTTCGTTTACAATAATCCTGTCGGATAATTTGCTTCCGCGCCATTCTATCTGCTTTACAGCTTCGGTGAAGTTGTTGTTGATTCCCGGGGTTCGCTGTTCCTGAAGAGAATAATAATTTACAAAAAGCGGCTTTCTCATAGCAGCCTGAAGATTTAAGCCTGCCGGAAACATTGACCATTCGTGCGCATGGATTAGGTCAATTTGCCCTTCCTTATGGTATATGTCCGCAACAGCTTTCCCTATTTCCATCCCTGTTGTGATTGCCCATGTGAGCGGAGAATATGATTTTATGGAATTTCCGATATAGTGGACATTTACACCTGCAAGCTCGTCAGAAAAACCGACTTTCCAGGGGTCGAATGTGACAACATGCGTGTTTATGCCTTTATGCACCAATGATTCTGCAAGCTGTTTTGATTGCAATGATATATCAGAAATTGTCCGCGGTAGATAATCAGGAGTTATAAGAACAACATTTTTCGGCTTTTTAGAGTATTCAATATCTCCCGGCGCAAGATTTAGCTGTTTTATTATTTTTTCCAATATTTTTTGGTTTAAGTTTTGCTGTTCTGTATGACTCATTAATCCACCGTTGATGTAACCTAGTTATATGCTATTTTATTGATGCGTTATGGGCTTTTATATAATTTTCTCCAAGAACTTTCCAGTCAGTAATCTGTGCTAGCTGGTTTGCTGCCTGTTTTTCTGATACAATCTCATTTTTACTCATATTAATTATTTCGTAAAGCTTGTTTTTAAGGTCTTCAACACAATTTTCATATTTTTTGCCTTCTCTTTTAAGTATATATATTCCGCGATCTTTTTTATCATTAAGTGCGGGTATTCTGTTTTCGTCTATGAACTTGCCGAATCCAGCATAGTCTGTTGTTATGGAAAGGCACCCGTTTGCAGCGCATTCAACAGGCGTATACCCCCAGGGCTCATAGAATGACGGGAACACACCAAGGCTTGAGCCAATAAGGAATGCATTATAGTTAAGCGACAAAAGCCTGTCTGCATTTGAAAGATACGCAGGA
>JAGLIP010000177.1 GCA_023142905.1 Candidatus Aenigmatarchaeota archaeon
CAGATTCCTCGCCGGCAGTAAAAGCGCCAATTCGCCGTCAAGGCTATGGGCCGAGGTGGCGCCACAGCAGTTCCAGTCAGGAACCTCCTCTAACTCTATACCCAATTCTTTGCAAACCGCCCTTGTAGAAACGTCATATTCGCGGGCAGAACCGTGCAACGTGCATCCGGGGTAATAAGCAAGCTTCATTTTCTCCATTTTTTTCTGTTCTCCGAAGAGGAGAACATTTTCCTGATTTCTTTCTGGTTTTCGATCTTTTCCGGCAAGACCGGAAGTTTACCCTTAACGAACATCTTCATTCCCAGCGAAAGATCGCTGAACCATTTCCCGGAAAAAACCTTCCACAGACCGATAAAGCCAAGCTCGTGGATCCGGCCGAAACTTTTTATGTTTGAAAGAAAGATATTGTGAAATAATCTCGTCGCCCGTTCCTTCCTGGCTAATTTATCTTTATTAGAATATTCCTTCATAAGATCGATAATATGAGGAATATTTATTTCAAACGGGCAGCGGCTGTAACAATTCTGGCACGACGAACAGACCCAGATCGTCCTGGATCTAATGATCTTCTCGATATCGCCGAGGGCAAGCCATCTCACAAGGACGCTCGGCGGAAAATCCATCTCCGGCGCCACCGGACAGCCGGAAGTGCATTTCCTGCACGCGTAACATTTTTTTATGGCTTCTTCTATTTCTTTCTGAACTTCGGCTTCTGAATTTTTTGTTTTTATGCCTTCCCTCTCAAAGCGCACAGGAACACCGGGAATAACATTCTCAAGACCAAGAGCGGATATTTTCAAGCCCGATGCTGCGGATATTTCAGGGAAGTTTATGAACTGCTTTTCAACGCGGATTTCTTTTAGTGGACTTGTCTTTAATACGGCTTTTGCTTTAGTCACAATAGCGCCGTTTGGATGACCTAGAATTACAAAATCCCCTCTTTTTGCAAGACCATCGTAAAGTATGACATCAACTGTTGTCCCTAATCCTTTTACTTCTTTTACTTCAAGAACCGTTCCTTTTCCGGTACCTTTGTCGTCTATGTGCAGGTTTTTCTCAAGGTATTTTTGCGTCATTCCCGAAACCATAGTAATTAAGTCTGAAACCCCTTCGCCTGTTTTCGCAGATATAGGTATTATAGACACGGTTTTTGTAAAATCGTCTATTCTTGTATATAAGTCTGCCGAAACCCCGTGAGTATACAGCTGGCCTATAAGCTCATATATTTTCATATCCAAATCCTGCCTTATTCTTGGCGGCTGGAGGTTGTATGAATCTGTAAAGCATGAATCCTTTTTTGCGCTCCAGCCTGAAAGCTTGTCAATCTTGTTTGCTGCTATTATGAACGGGGTCTTGTACTGCTTTAAGATGTTTATTGCTTCTTCAGTTTGTGGTTTTATGCCTTCGGTAACATCAATTACAAGGATTGCTATATCTGCCAGAGAGCCGCCTCTTCTTCTAAGCATGCTGAATGCGGCGTGGCCCGGCGTGTCTATAAAAAGAAGTCCGGGGAGCTTAAAATCTATATTGAATTGGTCCAAAAGCTTGCCACATACAGAGATTATAATGTCTTTCGGCACTTCTGATGCGCCTATATGCTGTGTTATGCCGCCTGCTTCGCCTGTTTGGACTCTTGAACTTCGAATATAGTCAAGAAGGCTTGTTTTTCCATGGTCAACATGCGCCAATATAGAAATTATGGGTTTTCTCAGTCTTTTGGTCATAAGATACACCGTTAAGATTATGTTTTTAATCACAGTATTAAATATTTGTTGCTCTTCGTATATTGCCGTATCTTATGGGATGTTGTGCAAAAAGCTTATAAGGACTATTAAGCATATTAGGTATTTAAGGGAGTAAAACACAGCTTTTAGTGTTCTCTTTAAAACTCTTGGGGGAGATAAAATGGTAGTTG
>JAGLIP010000178.1 GCA_023142905.1 Candidatus Aenigmatarchaeota archaeon
AATATTTACATGCCAATTTATATGGCTTATAATGTGTTTGATGATAAAGAAATCGATGTTTACGATTCTATTGTTATCAAAATAAAAAATGAAGATTACCTAGACGAAACAATAACTAAAATAGAAAGCAAGCTTATGCTTATGAGGCATGTGACTGAAAAAACAATGGATTTTTCAATCAGTTCAAATAAGGCATTGCAGGAAACCAAATCCGAAACAATAAATACTATGAGTGCCTTTTTAATAGCCATAGCCGCCGTATCTTTGCTCGTGGGTGCCATTGGTGTTGCAAACACCATGTTTACCTCTGTTTTAGAAAAGACAAAAGAAATTGGAATAATGAAAGCAATTGGTGCCAGAAATGACGATATTTTACGAATATTTATATTTAATGCAGGGCTAATTGGGCTAATTGGCGGTATTTTAGGTGTTTTTTTAGGAATTATACTTTCAGGCTCTATGTCGTCAATTTTAGGAACCATGCCTATGGCGCGTGGTGGTGGTGGAATTGTTTCGTTAAACTCAGTTATCTTGGCGTTATCAGTTTCAGTGATTTCAGGAATTGTAGCTGGCATGATACCGGCATATCAGGCTTCAAGATTAAAGCCAGTTGATGCTTTACGCTATGAGTGATATGCTTAAACTAGACCTATTTGTTTACCATAAGAACATTTATATGTGTTTATTACTTAGTTTATAATATGGAGCCGGGCATTATTTTCGCAGTAATTACAGCAATCCTTTTTGGTTTTTGGACGATTTTTCATGACTTGGCTGCGGGCAAAATAAATTATTTGTTTGGTGCAATACTGGTTTCTCTTACCGCTGCTGTTTTAGGATTTATGTTGTTATTGCCTCAAATCAAGACAACAACGCTTTATTCAAACCCAAAAGGATTATTATTTGTTGCTTTGGCGGGAGTCTGTGCGCTCGGAATTGATTATTTTGCACTAAAAACATACGGCACCGGGCTCCCTATATCTGTTGCGGGGCCGATAATTATTGGCGGAAGCATTGCAATTGCAGCAGCAATTGGGTTTTTTATGGGCGAATCTATAAGTTTAATGAAAATAACCGGATTGTTGCTTGTGATTATCGGTTCAGGCATTCTTGCGACTATGGCGTAAGATTGACGGCGAATTTCAAAAAAAAAGTTATCCTTTCCACAACTTCTTTAACTTATCTCGGCTCATAAGAACGAAATCTTTGTCATTTGAGAAAACTTCCAAAGTAATTGTTTCGTTGTAGTGTTTTTTTAATAATGGTATTAGTGTTTTCCATTCAATGCTTCCTGCACCTATAGGCAGGTGCAGGTCGTCATATCCATCATTGTCATGCACATGAACATGAACCAATCGTTTGTGGAATTTTTTGATAAATTCTTCAGGACAGTTTCCGTAAAGGTTTGCGTGCCCGATATCCAAATGCAGGTGAAGTTCGGGAACTGCATGCAATATCTTAGACACATTCTCAAAAGAATCATATGGTTTTTCTGTTGGCTCGTACATGACTTCGATATTTAGATTTTTGGCTTCTAAAACAAGTTTTTTTAATGAATCAACCTGAAATCTTATTCCTGCTTTTGGCGAGAACATACCACCCGGCCAGTTGGCGTGTATTGTAACGAATTTTACACCCAGTTTTGAGAACACTTCAAAATATCTTTTGGCTTCAAGAATAGCGGCAGTTCTTATTGATTTTATTGGAGAGCCTATTGGCAGATACCATGCAGTATGTCCTGTAATTGCTTTAAGCTTGTATTTCTTAAGAGCTTTTTTTACTTTTTCAATGTCGATTTTTTCTGGTGTTGCTGCATCTTCCTCTAAATACAAATCAACAAAGTCGAACTTGTTTTT
>JAGLIP010000179.1 GCA_023142905.1 Candidatus Aenigmatarchaeota archaeon
TTAATTACGCTGTAAAGTATATCATGTTCAAACGGCTTAATGTATAGTGTATTAAACCCATAAATGCTTACGGCTCCACAAATAGAGATTAAACTAGCATAAACCGAGTCCTTATCAATTCCTATTTTTTCATAGATTGTTTTGTTCATTTGGTTATCGCCTACATATCCGGCTGCGTATATGTCAAAAACGCAATAAATCCTATATTCAAAAGAGGTATTAAAATGTACACTCCTAGAGATAAAAACGCATCTATACTCATACCCGCCACATTTGAACCAGGTACGATATTCATGACTGCGAGTATGGATACAAGAAACATAGGCGCCGCAATCAAAATTACGGTATAAATATCTGCGTAAGTGGATAGGGTTTCAACATATTTTTTTCTTTCAAGCTTGTAGTTAAATAATGCTATTTCTGCCATTTCATTTAAATATTCTTTCAGGTTTCCGCCGGATTCTATTATGGCCAGTATGCCGTAAAGCAGTTCTTTAAAGCCTTCCGATGGGGTTCTTTCAGCAACATAATGAAGTGAAGTTGTTATATCGTCCCCTAAAACTTTGATTCGTCTAACAATTGTCTTTGATTCTTCTGTTATCCCCCCATAGCTTCCGAATTCAACAAGCATTTCAAATGACTTCTCAGGAGGAACACCGGAGGATGCAATTGCCGCCATATGATTTATAGCAAACGGCAGGTTTGTCTCAATGCTTCTTTTTTTCTGTGAAATTTTTTGGAACGGGTATACATAAAACAATAGGAAAACGAACGAAAAAACAGAAAACGGCACAACAATACAGCCAAAAAGAGCAATAACAAGCGACAAATTAAGCATAAAAGCGCTTACAACAATCGCACCAAAAGCAACAGTTGCGGCAATAGAAGATACTGCAGTCATAATGCCCACATATGTTTCGGGAATAATCCGCATATCCGAATTCTCAATTGTTTTTTTAAGCGGGGTAAAATATTCTGGATATACCAATATTATGTTTGAAAAAAGGCGATTAGCAAGCGCGCGCGGGCTTTTTACATCCCGAACAGATATAAGTGTCTTTATAATTTGTGTGGGGAACAAAAGAAGCATTTTAAAATAATTTTTTTTCTTTTTCAATTTTAACAAATTTAAATCCAAAAGGTCTTGCTTTAGCTGGTCGACATCGTTTAAGTGTTTTGGTTTTTTATTGCCCGAATTTAATTTAAAACGAACTTGTTCTGCCAGTGTTTTTTTATTTTTTTTCATATTATCCCAACGGTGCGTTTTTGCAAACCCGTGAATTCTTAAGCAAGCATCAATTACTATTTGGCTTATCGCCCTTATTATGTTTTTTGATAAGCAAATCTAACAAAAGAATTGTTTGCCGCATCATCAAATGCGGGAAGCCATATTTTAATAAAGATTTCTTTTAATATACCTAAGCACACACTTATTTGCGCGTTCGTAGTCTATTGGTATGATTTCGGCCTTCCACAACCCGGCAGTTTTGTTTTTTTCAATTCTGCCTGTTGAAGAAAGCCGACGGCCCGGGTTCGACTCCCGGCGAACGCACCAAAATGGACCGGTGGTCTAGTTGGTTATGACATCGCCTTGACGGACTTGATGCAGGATTCTTATTTTGCATATAGTTTAAATTGGCGAAGATCGGCGGTTCGACTCCGCCTCGGTCCACCACAAATATTTTATAACTAAAAGTGCTCCTGTAGTGTAGCCAACGGCGAACTTTTAAAAACCCTAAAAAATCGAAGATTTTTGGGGTCTCGAAAATCAAAGATTTTCGCAGAAAGTTCGAGCAAAAAAGCAAAAGGCATCATATTTATAATGTGCTCCTGTAGTGTAGTCCGGTAATC
>JAGLIP010000018.1 GCA_023142905.1 Candidatus Aenigmatarchaeota archaeon
GTTGGTTCAGGTGCAGGTTGTTATTGTGTGGATGATTTCTACAGAGCCTTCTTTAAGAAAAATATATATACTACCCACAACAAAAATAATATATTGATATAGTACGATAGCGATTGGTGCCTTTTATGCTTGGTTCAAAAATAAATGAAAATTCCGATTTAAATGTAATATCTGACAGGATACGAGAAAACAATGTCCAAAGAAAATTAGTGGAACTTGACATTGCAAAACGGATTCTGAAGCTTGAAAACCAACAGGAAAATATGCAAGATACAATCGGGGCTGTTAATGACTTAAAGAGCCTAAAAGATGTAATAACAAATGCTACGCAGATAAAAACAAAATTAAGGGAAATTGAAGATTTAAAATTTTTGGAACGCTTAGAAGTTGTTGAAACACAGGAAACAATTGACGGGCTTGAATCATCCCATAAAGAAATGAATGAAAAAGTAAATTTAATAACCGAAGCAATCAAAAATCTAAAAGATCTTAAACTGCCGCAAGGTCAAATAGCATCGCAGACAAATGCTATTACGAAAGATATACAGCCAAAACTTGAACGCATCGAAAGGCAATTAAATGAAATTGAAATAAGGAAAATCGATAAAAAAGACACAGAGTATCTAAAAGAACAAATGCAAAGTACAAAAAAACAGATAGACGCCTTAACAAGTGAAACGGATAAGCTTATATCTACCATAAAAATCGGCTTGGATACTCAAACTGAAAGAATAACACAATCTGTTGAAAAAGCAGATTCAATAAATGCGCTTAAGGTTCAGGCAGAATCATGGGTAAAATTTACAGGAACACAAAGAAAGGTAAATGAAAAATTTGATAATGTTCTTGAAATAATTAACAACCGCATGAAAAAAAAGGATGAAGAAACAGAAAAATCATTGTTATTTGTAAATGAATTAAATAAGACACTTAAAAAATACAAGCTGGAAAATATCGCTTCTGCGCTTGAAAATGTTTCTCTGGTTGACAAAAAAATCGATGCTAAATTCGAGGAATGTTTAAAACCGGCAATTGATGAAGAACTAAAAGATGTTATCGCAATTGTTGACACAATTCTTCAGGAAGTAAAAGAAATTGAAAATAAAACAGATATAAATCGTGAAAAAGAGATTGCAAGAATAAGCAAAATGATTCTTAATACGCACAAAGAAAATGTCAAAAAAACAGGTGCCTTTAAAGCAGACATAAGCTCCCTAATAAGTCGTGTTTGCGATATAGAAAAAGTTCATGACAAAGAATATCCGACACATGAAAAATTCAATGAGCTTGCAGAAAAGCATGCAGCACTTGAAACCACCACAAAAAACGATCTTTTGCTTGAAAAAGATTTTGATAGCTACCGAAAAGAATTTGAGGAGAAAATATCTCTATTGGAAAAAGCTATTTTAGAAAAAGAAGTTCAAAAAACGCAAGATAATGAAGCTGATGTTGAAGCCATTATTAACCTCAGAATTCAAGAAGTTTCAAAAAACGCATTTGGCAAAATAAATCAGGACTTAAAGCCGTTGGTTGTTCGCATAAACGAGCTTACGGATGATGTTGACCAAATGAAAGACTTGCGCTCTGACATGGTTGATGACATAAACAACCTAATGTCAACACAAAACCATAATAGTCAAAAAGATGTAGAAATTCTTAAAACTCATGTTTCGTCATTACTTGCAAACAAAGAACCAATAAATCCTAAAGAACTAACCACTCTTGTGTCTGAACTAAATGTTTTTAAGAAAAAATATGACTCCATAGAACAAAAAGAAGCGAACGCAATAAAAGATACAACCGACCAAATTAAAAACGAAATAAACACAAAAATGGAACAAAACACAACCGCAATAAAAAGCGAACTTGAAACATTAAAAAGCAACGGTGTGGCTCAAAGGATATCTACAATGGAAAAACATCTTGAAGGAATAGACCACAACGGAACAATGCAGAAAATGGCTCAATTGGAGAACGAGATATCTCTGATGAAACGCAATGGTGGGGTATCAAAACTTATTTCTCCTGAAAAATCCCAACAGGATATACCTATAGAAATAGAACAGGAATTAAACAATAAAATGTCATCTATTGAAAACGAGAACACGCTTTTAAGGCAGGAAATAGAAAAGATAAAAGAAGCATATTTCCAAATGGTTCAATTTCAGCAGCATACACCGCTCATTATTGAATGATTTTTTTCTAACAGTCATTTATTAGTTCTGGATTATCAATCAAACAGGCCTTCAAAATACTCATAACCTATTACATATGTATCGCTTCCGGACTGCATTTCAACAGGAAGGGACGGGACATGTATGAATGCGGCGATGCCTAAATCATTGTCCGTGTTATTTTTCCCTTCAAGCCTGCTTAAAAATGACGGCGCATCCCTTTTATTAAAATAGCATGATGCATTTGGCTGGGTTGTAATGTTTGTAAGCCAAACTGTTTCATTGTCAATAACCATAATAGAATTATTGAGAATTATGTTTTTTGCATTAGTTACATTAAACACATATGGCGGTGCTGTGGGTGCATCGTTTTGTTCAGTCACAATTCCTGCAAAGCCGTTAAAATTTGATTTTCCAGCAACTGTTCCTGTAATAAGCACTTTATCTGCTTTGTCGGTCACATTTAAAAGATTATTTTCGTCAGTAATGTATGCGAACCCATAGACCCAATCGCCGCTGTTTGCAATGCCTGTAATTTTTTCACATTCAATAAAATTCTGCTTTGCATATCCGTAGCTTTTTACGGTTATGAACGGATCCTCAAGATTATCAACAGATACTATGTTTGAATAAGTTGTGTTTCTTTTGTATGAAACCTCAATTATTTCATCCTGCGCCTGTATGTGTGCGTTGGTTGAAACGCGTAGTGTATATGGCGACTCCATTGAAACTGTTGTGTTTGGAATAAGTATTGTTGTCTTAAGCCCTCTTTTTTTAGCCAATGTTTCTAAGGTTTGCATCCAGTCGGATATCGTGTTGTTTTCCATAAGCGTAAGGTTCTCATTGCCGTTGTTTATTGTACCGTTAATAATGGCTTCTTTTACAGACTCATTTGCAACATTGACAAACTCACCATTTGAAATTTCCCAATTAATCAAAGCCAATAATGCGCGCCTGCCGGATATCTCTCCGCTTCTTTTAATATCTTTTTCAATACCTTCAACAAGATAATGCACCTCATCGGCACGAATCTTTTCAATAATTTTTGTTGTATGTGTGCTTGTCTTATCCATATTTAACGCCAAAACAAGAAAAATAGAAGACACGGCAACAATAGTAAACATAGTATATACAAACCCTTTTTTCATCATGATTTCCACACCTCTAAAGTTATAAATGCGGGCCCATACATCCAGGGAATGTTTCCGGTCGTAATTGGCTTTTTTAAATATATTCCGAGATCAAGTATGTCTGCATAAGCGGACAGCGTGTCATTAAGACGGTCTTGAGCATCCTGATTCGCTTCGGCTTCTGTATCAAACATAGCGCCATAGCCTACTTGAGACGGAATAAAAATATTGTATTCAAGAGATGATTGCGGAAGCACAGAACATTTAAGGCTCAGACAAATATCCGAAACATTTATTGTGTTGTTTTCTCTTGTTGTGTTGAAATATGTGGGGTCAATATACAGTGTGGATGGTAGTGCCCGCACGCGCTGGGATATAAACACTGTTTCTTTTGTCTGGTCGTAAGGTTCAACAGTTACGGTTACATTTTCGCTGTCAATTTGAGCCACATGAAGGTACGCGCTTGTGATTTCATGGTTATCAAAATCCTCGACAAATTTTTTCGGGTTTTCGTCAATTCCGTCAAAATGCTCTATTGCAGTAACCTCAATATAACCGTATTGGAACTTGTTTTCAAGTGACCAATCATATTCTATGTAAACATACGATGATGAATTTTCATCATTCTCGGGGTCTGAATAAATCTCCGCATCTGTTTCACCCCAAAAATCATTTTCGAAACTGTTAACATAGACACTTAATACATTTGTTGTATTTTTATTTGCAGCCACATAATCTGTCAGATTTATATAGGCATCATAAGTTGCACCCGGAGCCGTAACATTTAGTATGCTATTGTTATTGAAATAAATCTGAATGTCCTCTTTTCCAGCAGCATCAAACACATTAAGTGCGCGAAGATGGAGTGTGGCATTTTTTACAGTTGCCGCTTTTGGAACATTTATCGGCATTATTGCCCACGCCCCTCTTTTCTTAGTGCCGCTTTGGTCACTCAAGACATTATCGAAATATTTTCTTTTAGCATAGTTGCCTGTAAATGTCCGCTCTTCTTCAGTCCCATAAATTACCTCAACTTTGGTTCCCGGATGAATGTGTGTGTTAAAATCATCCTGGCTTTTAAGCATGATTTCTATCTCGTGCCAGCCTCCGGGAGATGCGTTCAGGTAATCGGTTATATCAACGACTCCGAAGTCCATGTTTGTTGCTTTTCCGGCTTCAAATTTTTGCTGCGTGTATAACCAATTCACATCACCGATTATATCCCCACTTGCATCAACAACTAAGCTATTGGAGTTTATGGCGCTTGTTCCCCTGTGTACGGATATATGCATTGTGGCGTTGTATATTTCTGTTGCGTTAAGATAAAATTTCTTATTTATGTAGGCGCATCCCCCGGGATCATATGATCCGCCTTCAGGGTTGAATTCAAACACCTTTGATGCATTCTTTGAAACTTTAGACGCCCATGCCCTTGATACAAAACCGAAAGGCGCTGTGTTTTCCTGATACCCCGAGACTATTCTTGATGCGGATGTCAGGTAATCAAGTTCCGGCTCGTTTTTAGGGTCAATTCCTGTTGTTGAATATATGAGTGTCTTATTGTCTGTTTCCTCAACAGATAACGCATAATCATAATTTTTTGGAATCAACTGTCCCGGATCGCTAAAAACATCACTCACAATATCGGCAGCGTAACTAGTTTCATTATAGGCCCACAAAAGCCCGATTATATCTGGAAGGCTTTTTGATGTGTCGTCTGTTGTTAAATTAGTATTAGATATTATGCTATTCATAAGTGTTTCATTGATATCCGAGAATTTTAGTTTCCCGAAAATCTGCATGGCATCTTCGGTTACATAATGCATCTGCTCATAATTTGACTTTCCTGAAATCGTGTTTGTATCTATTGACAATACAACGCCAAAAGCAACGCTTAAAAGGGTGATTGCGACTAATGCATCCATTGTGAAAAAAAATCCTTTCATCATAGTTTCCTCCACAAGACCAAATTTATTTTCGTACTTATAAGATTTCCCGAATTGTTTATAAGTGCTATGCGCTCTGAATGCATTATATAATCCCCTTCAGAATAATCAGTTCCGTATGTGATGTTTTTGCTATCAAGCATAATTATGGTTCCGTTTTTATAATACATTGTAAGATTAAAATCGTTTGCACCTAAATTCATAAGCGATTTCGCTATTGTATATTCTGTATTTTTGAACGACAGCAATTTTGTCTTGTTGAGCACATGGTCTTCTTCTGCGAATCCTAAGAAAACAACTGTTTCGTTATCCCATCCAACAGGGCTTCCTGTGTTGGTTATTAAAATATCTGTTATTGTTCTTGCTTTTTTATGCATGTCTTCAATATCCTGAATCCATAGTTCTTTATCATTCGCAACATTCCATAGATTTATTGAAAGTGCTACAACCATCAAGAATATAACAAAACTTACAGTAAAATCCGGAGTGAGCGCCTGTGCTTTATTGGTTCGCATAAATTTTGCCCCCTGAACATATTATTGTATTTTTCCCGGGAATTACTGTTCCTGTTATGTTTTCGATTGGTATGTGCGATAAAAATGAACGGTCATTCACGGTGATAAAAACCAAATAATCCGTTATATTCACAATATAATTGATACCGTAAAAAGAATCGGCTATTGTAAAATTCTTTTCATAACCATCGCCTTCTGTAACCGCAACGCGTATATCAAAAGCAATATCGTCTGTTGTCTTTCGCGCAAGGCTGTTTATTTTTTCGGATATTGTATCTATATCTTTGTCAATAAATGAAAGATAAACTACGCTGAATGCAAGAAGTGCAAATGAGGTGAGCATTACAAGTTCAAGGCCGGACTGGCCTTTATTGTTTTTGTGTGATGTTGACGCCATTGTCTATAGCCCTTATGTTTATTTGGTATGTTCCGGGTTCGTTCGGTATGTTCCCGGTCACATTAAAATCAAGAGAAGAAATAATATCTCCGGTCCGACCATAAAGCTTAAGCCGCATCACAATCATATTTTCAACAAACAATGTCTCGTTTATATTTGCCGGAAGCTGCGCTTTTATGGTAACTGCGGCGGGCGGGCCTTGCGCATAAACAAGTTCTGAAGCTTCTGTGAATTTATTTAAGGTCTGGCGCGCAATAAGTGTGTTTGAGTCTTTTCTAAGGCCATCTATTGCGTTTTGACCCATCAAAAGAATCGGTGTCAATAAGAACAAAGCCATACTGACAACAACAAGATATTCCATTGCTGCCTGACCTACCTTTTTATAGTATCCACCCATAAACTATTTATTGGGATAGCTCCTATATATATTGCGTGATGCTATGAGTAGGTGGAAAAAAACCATGCTTGAAACAGGAATTGACGGATTTTTAGAGCTCGTAGCATCAAAGGGAACAGTAAGTGCAAAACTAGTTGCTGATGAGCTTTCATTGTCTGAAGAGACTATCGAATCCTGGGCGGACATACTGTCAAAAGAAGGGCTTGTATCAATAGAATATGGCAAAAAAGGCAATCTCATAATCATGAGCACAACGAAAAACACAAAAGAAAAAGAAAAACATATAAAAGAGCTTACAACAAATATACGGGCAGATATTATAAATATAGGTGCTAATGTACACTCAAAAGAAAAAACATTAAAAAATGAAGAAAAAATACTTAAAGGATTTGAAAAAATACTTAAAAAGGATCTTGAAAAAACAATTGCGATTGATGAAGAATACGAAAAAATCAAAGAGAAAGAGAAAGAAATTCTTGAGCTTTTTACGGCTCTGGGCGCAAAAGAAAAAGAACTTAAAAACGATTCATTCAGCATAAGAAATGTTGTTGATGAAAAGACCAAAAGCATAAAGAATATTGAAAAAGAACTTAAAAACTTTGAAAACGAAAAAGTGCGCCTTTTGGAAGACATAGAACTCATTAAAAAAATCTCAAAGGTTTTAAATGTTCCTGCGGAAGATATGAATAAAAAAATACAGGATATAGAAGATCGTGTTCTGGAAATAAGAAAGCTTAACAACAACATAAACAAAAAATATGGTGTTGTAAAAAAGCTTTTCTCAAAAATATAACAATAAGAAGGTGAATGCTTATGCCTTGCGGCAAGAAAAGAAAAGGATCAAAAATGCGAAATCACAAACTGAAAAAGAAAAAGAAATCGCAAAGGCACAAGAAGAAAAGATGATTTTCGGACTATTTTTTAGTATGTGCGCTAGAGCACATTTAAAATAATCTTTGGTTAAATACGGTTATGAAACTCAAAAGATTCTGCCCCAAGTGCGGTTCTGAGGTGGAAAAATTAACCGAAGGACTTTGTATTGATTGTTATAAAAAAACAACTCAAGCAATTGATATCCCTGCAAAAATCACAGTTCTCGTTTGTGAATGCGGCAAAGCGGCAGAAAAGAACCAATGGATAAAATACGAAAACATCACGCAACTAATAAACTCCATTATTCTTGAAAACATAAAAATGCCAAAAAAAACAAAGATCAATATTGATTTTGAACTGCCAAAAGAATTTGGAGGGGCTATGATTCCTGTTTCGGTGGTTTTAAAAAACATGCCTGACGAGATAAAAACAATAGAATTTATTCTTAAAAATACAACCTGCCCCTCATGCTCACGAATACATGGCGGATATTACGAAGCAGTAATCCAGATACGGGCAAAAGAATCACTTAAAGAGATATATGATTTCGTTAAAAAAGAGCTTGATTCGGGCTCTAAAAAAGACAAGCTTTCATTTATTGTAAAAGAAGACATCATAAAAAACGGCAAAGACCTTTATGTTGGCTCTTTTAAAGCAGCTAAAAAAGCAGCTAAAAAAGCGGAAAGTATTTATAAGCTTTCACGCAAAACAAGTTATGCTGATTTTGGAATGAAAGACGGCAAAAAACTTACAAGAGCAACGATACTACTTAAGGAATGATTTTATGGCATATTATAAACGACCACAAGACACAGGAGAAGTCACAAGGGCACGAGTCCCAAAAGACGGAGAAGTTTTAGGTGTTATAGAATCAAAACTTGGTTTTGGGCGGACAAATGTTGTATGCTCGGATAAAAAAATACGCATTTGTGCAGTTCCTGGAAAATACAAACGAAGAATCTGGCTCCATATTGGCGATATCGTTCTTGTAACGCCCTGGGAATTTGGGGGCGACAAAAAAGGGCATATCATCTACAAATACCGAAAAGGTCAGGTAAACTGGCTTAAAACCAATAAATATCTTGATGAACTGGATGTTTAATCTTATTCTTTAAAACAAACATTTATCATATGCGTTGTGTATACGATACAGCATGACATACACGCGCAAAGACACAGATGACCGAAAGACAGTTGAGGGCATACTTGACGGGCTTGCAGTAAAGACAATTGAAAAGCTTAAGCAAAAAGGTGCGTTCAGTGAATTAATTGGGATTTTGAAGGAAGGAAAAGAATCGGTAATTATTCTTGTAACTGATGACAAAGATAAAAAAATAATTCTTAAAGTCTTCAAGATAACGGCATCCAATTTCAAGAACATGCAGAAATATATAAAGGGTGACAGGAGATTTGCGAAAACAAAGCCAACTAAACGGGCGATTGTATACACCTGGTGCAGAAAAGAATATGCCAATCTTTTGCGCATGCATGATTGCGGTGTTTCTGCCCCAAAACCGCATGCGTTTCTTGACAACATGCTTGTTATGGACTATATAGGGGATGAAGATCTCGCGCCCCAGCTTAAAAATGCGGATATTGATAATCCTGAAAAAATGCGTGATATGATAATAGGGCAGTACGAAAAAATATACAAAAAAGCAGGCATGGTCCATGGGGATTTAAGCCAATATAATATTTTAGTGTTTGAAGGCGAACCAATAATCATTGATGTTGGGCAGGGTGTTCTAAAAGAGCAGCCAAATGCGAATGAATTTCTTTTAAGAGACATCAAAAATATTTGTGCGTATTTCAGGAAACTGGGTGTTGAATGCGATGATGAAGATGTAAAAAAAAGAATTATGAACTGAATTTTATCGGCACACACCCAAGAACAAATATATTAATCTATCAGGTAAATCTATTCTTGAAAACAAAAGAAAAAGGGATACAAACATGACAGACGGATTCTTGAAAATACCAAAAATGCGCATAGGCGTGATTATAGGCAAAAGTGGAGAAACTAAGAAAAAGCTTGAAGAAGAGCTTGGCGCAAAAATAGATATCAATTCAGAAGGCGAGATAGTCTTCAGCGCAAAAGACCCACTAAATCAAATGAAGCTTGCAGATATTTTAAAAGCAATTGGCCGTGGATTCACACCTGACGAGGCGCTTGTGCTTGAGACTGACGAATACATACTACACATAATTGACCTTGACCTAATGCTTAACAAAAACGAAAAGGCAGTTGAGCGATACAAATCAAGAATAATAGGCACTGGCGGAACCATAAGAAAAAAAATCGAAGATATGACTGATACAAAAATATGCGTTTATGGTAAGACCGCAAGTATCATAGGTCTTCCAGGGAATGTCCAGATTGCAAATGAAGCGGTGCAGATGATTCTTGACGGCATGACACACAAGGCT
>JAGLIP010000180.1 GCA_023142905.1 Candidatus Aenigmatarchaeota archaeon
GGCTTACAGACAACCAGCTTATGCGTGCATCTAATGAGGCAAAAGACATAGGTTTTGAAGAAATCGCAGAAGATTTGGAATATCTCAAAACCAAGTTCATAAAATTTGCAAAAAAAACACTTGGAAACAAAGATGAAGTGCGCTTGAAAAAAGAGTCATTGCTTGACATTGTTGAATCCATAAGAGGAGCGGATGAATTAATAGAATATCTTGAGAAAATAGCGCAGCATGTCCATGAGCTTAAGAAAAAGTCATTTTGTTCAGGAGTTGCAGGATTCCTTGAATCGTGGATGGTTGGTGATTTAGGGTATACGCGAATACTTCAAAAAAAGAAATTCAGAGAAAAAGAATATTTCAGCTTCTCGCTTGAATGCCTTGATCCGGGCATTGCGACAAAAGAAGTTTTTTCACAAATCCACACCGCAATACTTATGTCCGGAACGCTTACGCAAACAGCAATGTATGGCGAAATATTGGGTATTCCGAATGCTGATTCGCTTGTTTTAAAAACTCCATTTCCTGCCAAAAATAAAATATCTCTTGTGGCGCCGGATGTCACTACAAAATATTCTGCAAGAAACAGCGACCAGTTTTCAAAAATAGGAAAATATATTGTAAAGGCCGCAAATAAGGTTCCGGGAAATGTCGGTATTTTCTTCCCATCATATTTTGTCCAAAACAAGATATATGAACTTGTATGGCGCTCAATTGACAAGCCTGTTCTTATGGAACGGCAAGGGATGTCAAAAAGTGAAAAATTTGAAATGTTTGAAGAATACAAAAAACATTCAAAAAAAGGAGCTATTCTTTTTGGTGTTGTCGGAGCAAATTTTGCAGAAGGTGTTGATTTTCCGGGAAACTTAATGAATGCTGTTGTTCTTGTAGGGCTTCCTTTAGAGCGGCCGGACCTTCTTACAGAATCACTAATAAACTATTACGATGTCAAATTCAAAAAGGGCTGGGAATATGGCTACACTTATCCTGCTATGAACCGCGCCATGCAGGCGGCAGGGCGGTGCATCCGCTCAGAGAAAGATCGCGGGCTTATTTTATTTCTTGACTCAAGGTATTTGTGGCCGAATTACAAAAAACTTATACTTGAAGAATACACACCAACTGCATCAAAAGACATAGACCAGGAAATTGGTGATTTTTTCAAAAACAAAAATACAATTATGGGTTTTTCTTGAAAAAATCAAGAAAATTTTGTTCGTTTGATGTATTTTTTAAGGGCTAAATGCAGAATCCGACAGTTTTCCTTATTTTCATTAAAGGGCATTTTGAGAAAGCTTTTTATATAAAATTATTCTTTAACTTAATATGGCTTCAAGAAAAGGGTCTTTATTGGAGAGAAATGTTGAACAATTATTAAAATTATCTGGATTTAGCCCTCAATTAAATAAAATTTGTAATGGTTATGAAATAGATGTTTTTCTTAGATACAAAAATCTTAAGGTTGCATTTGAATGCAAACAATATGAAAGAAGCACCTTAGCAATAAGAAACCTTATTCACCAATGGGATAGTAAAAATAAAGAATTAAACTTTGATAAAATTGTCCTTGTTTTACTTGGTTGTGATATTTCAAGTAAAGATTATCAATTGGCTAAAAAATATCGTATAATCATATGGGGTGAACAAAAATTAACAGCTCTATTGGATAAAGCTATTGAAAAGAAAATAGAAAATACCAGTTTGATATTAAAGGAACTTGAAATAAAAACCGATGAAATAAATAATGTGGAAAAAGAAAAAACCAAACAACAAATTATTATTAAAGAAGCTTTGAACAAAATGTTAAAATGCGGTTCAAGAGGTTCCGGTTTTATTCCTGATTGGGTTAATAC
>JAGLIP010000181.1 GCA_023142905.1 Candidatus Aenigmatarchaeota archaeon
ATGTGGCTTGGAACTCCGTCATAGGTTAATTTTGATACTGGCTTTTTGATAAACTCATGAATAAAATTCTCAATTTTCACATGCTTTCTTTTTTCCTCAGAAACAAGCCGCTCATCTTCTATCCAGACATTTTTGTTTCTCTCCAAAAATTTCATCCGATGATTTAATGGATTAAATGTACTTGGTCCCATCTTCTTTCTTGTCAAAGGAAGTTCAATCTCATTTAGCTCAAATGCAAGCCCGCAATCCTTATCCCCGAAAACAGAAGCCCTTAAAATCACATATCCTTCTTTTGAAAATTTTCCAGCCATAAGATTCAAAAACCGGCGAAGTTGGGGATACAGAATATCTTCAATTACCTGCGGGCGATTAAATGAAATAATAACAATATGCCCGCCTCTATTTTTTTCATTTTCAAGCAATTTTTTCTTATCAATTTCCTTTTTTTTAGGAAAGAAAAAAGACATAGAAGGCTTTTTCATAAAAAGCGCTGCTGCATTAACAGATACGGCAAGCTTTTCTTTTGAAAGAACTGCCGCCACATTTCGCATCTTATCTGTTGGGTCAATAAAAATCAACGGCTGGTCCTCGAATCTTTTCCGGACATCCGCATATTTCTTTTTAGTGTAATGATTGTCAATGTCTATTATTTCCTGAAATCTCAAAGACTGCATTGATTTTAATGTATCAAGAAACGACCCGTATTTCATAACAAGAAGCTCACACAAGTAACCGGAATATCCTTCAGTCTTTAAGTCCGAGCCATAGCACCCGATTCCTTTTAAGAATTTCTTTAAAAGCCGGACATCCCCGGGAAATTTCAAATGTTCACGAACATACTTTGTGTGAAATGGGGTTCGATCCACCGCACTTATAAGATTTTTAGTATGCTTTATCTTATATGCCGGAACAATCTCTATATCGTATGTGCCTATAAGCCCGCGGGTATATGGATGCTCCGCATAAGATACCTCAAATTTTCCGCCAAGCTCATCAAAAACTATTTTTCCTGCAAGAAGCCCTTTTTTCTCAAGTTCTTTCCTTTCAACCTTTGGGTCAAAAAGAACAAAAATGTCCAAATCCTTATCTCCTGAAAGAAAAGTGTCTTTTGCAACAGAGCCCATGAGCTTTACTTCAAGTTCAGGCCACTTTTTTTGGATAATGTATTGTACCCTAGAAAAAAGCTTGTGCGCTTCATGAACCTCATGCAGCGACGGCTCTATCTTCTTTAAGACTTTTGATAAAACGACTTCCATGAATGTATTTTAGAACGCCGGATTAATATAGTTTTTATAAATCTAAGAAAGTAGTTCCATTTTATTTCTATTAACTTTAATTCTTATAGGCAATCGCATAAAATATTTTTGCACGCCTTCAATATCATCACATTCATAAGCATAACTAATAACAATATCAAATTTTACAGCACCCCTAATATTTTTTCGCAATAAATACTTCTCTAAATTAGATTTTATATTTTTAAACCGAATATAATTCCCATGATTATATGGAAAAACATCGGGGTAGTCTAAGTTAAATACATTCTTTTTTACAACCCAATGCCAATACAAGGCACTTAAAGGATTTAAACATTCTAATAATGGAAAATTTACTTGAACACGAACTTTCGGTTCTCTTGCAATATACTTACTACTATTTTCAATACAGAAATCAAAATTATTCCTCACATCAAAAGATAATGTCGGTAATCTAGATTGCTTAAAATTATAATTTTGGCTCGTAACAAGCCAACAGGTAGTAAACACATAAGTCATCGTAACTATGACCATCATACGCATATCATCTATTGACTGTC
>JAGLIP010000182.1 GCA_023142905.1 Candidatus Aenigmatarchaeota archaeon
TACATCCACAACATCAATTATTGTATCGACCATAGTACATCACACGGTTAGAGTATATATTCGCGTTAATATATATGGTGGTACATATATAAATATTTATTTTATGAAATTTATAAAAAACCAAACAATTTTTACATAAATCGAAAGCATTAAGGCAATAATGTCCGAAAGTTATATTGTATCCGAATAGTGGGTCAGACGGCGCTATGTGGTGTTTTTTAGGTTTTACAACGCCTTTACATTTTCATTTATTTACATCCCTTTTTGATTTTTTTTGATTAGATAAAGGTGTGGCTATTCTATGATTTTCGATATGTTATCCCCCGAAGACTTAACAGCCCATGGAAAACAAACATTTATATAGTTATTACTCGTATATAGTAACAATATGTGGTGTTTACTGTGAATGATATAACTGAGCGAAAACCTATTGTGTTTCAGATAGACTCGCTTATGAAAAATGTTCCTGAACGCAAAAAGATAATCATTTCAAATCCAATTGCGGGCGCATTTAAAGTCACCAACGGGGATTTTTTGTGCGAGATGAGTTTAACTCAAACAGGCGTTTTTATTACCGTAAAAAATAAAAAAGGGCAAATCGAGAAATTCTCGACCGCCATTTCTGTATAATATTTACTGTAATTGCATTGGCTGTTGCTGCTGAACTCCGTCTTCGGATATAAGATTAGAAATCACACCCAACTCCCGTTCTATTTTCGCGGTTATTGTGCGATTGTTTTCAAAGTCCGGAATTGTTGCTTCTTGGGTGCAGAAACAGGAGCCTTTTTCATTAATCCTGCTGAATTCATAGCCCTGTGATTCAAGAGAACCGCACAGTGTTTTACAGTTTGCTTCGAGTTCTTTTGGCGCTACATCTGTGTTGGCTCCACCAGTTGGAACCAGATAGAATACGAGAAGCGCTAATATTACAACGGAGACGATGAAATTTAGGACTTCAGTGTTTAGAATTTCAAGCGAAATTGTTGGTTTTTTTGCTTTTGTTTCTTTTTTTACAACTTTTTTAGTACTTTTTTTTGCTGCTATTGATACCACCTCTTAAAATATGATTTGTATGTGTATTTTTGTGTTGTTTATTATATATTTTTGTTTGTTTTTTTGAAATATGGTGGTTTGTGTGGTGCAATAAGTATATTTTATGTAGTCACTAAATAATGGTTAATTATTTAAATATCCTAAAGTACTATAGTTATATGTGTTTTCAGAGGTTGGTTTAACAAACAAAAGAGGTTAGAGTTATTTATGTGATTTTATGGTTGCGTATGTTTCAAATATTGAAAAATTGGCGATTGGTGTTCCTTTAGCGGAGCCGCTTAATAGGGGGTGTGCGGATATAAAGATTATGAATTCTTATTTTCAGCCGATTCTTGATACGAATAATGCGCAAATTATTAAGGACCTAGATGATTTTGATGATAAATTCCGGAATTATAGAATTCTTCCAATTCCTGTTTTTCTTGATTCAAATTTTAGACAGATGGTTATGAAAACGGAATCATCTGTGCCTATGAGCAGTGGACTTTTTGAGGTAAGACAATTTAGACTGGATTCTGGATGGTTGGATTCTGTGTGGGATGAATCATTTAAGGAATATGGATCTAAAGATGAGGCGTTATCTGGAAGGTGGTTGAAGTTATGCCCAATACTATCTGATGAAAATATTGTGGTTCCTGAAGGGACAACAATTTATGATATTCATATGTTTTCTGTAGGTTCAAAAAAACAAGAGTCTCGCA
>JAGLIP010000183.1 GCA_023142905.1 Candidatus Aenigmatarchaeota archaeon
TTTTGTGGTTAATGAGACAGCACCCGCCCGTCTGCATCATCGAATGGTTTTTTATTGCAGACAATATTTTTTCTTTTCTTTTGGCATCTGTTCCATTTTCAGTCAGGAATTTTTCGGAAATTTCCGCGCTTTTTTGCGCATGTACGCTGCCTGCATCCGCACCAATATCATGCAAAAGAGCAGCAACCTCTAAAATAATCAAATTCGCAGAATATGCGTCTCCAAGCTCAATCGCGTATTTTCTGACAAGTTCAACATGAATCATATATGCTTTTTTATCCCGGCTTTTAGGAATATTGTTCTTAAAGAATTCTTCTGCCTGTAAAACCAAAGAGTCCATGAATTAATTGCGTTTTTAATATTTATAAGCACTAACAAACCAGCCACACATTATTATACCTGTCTGTCTAAATTCTTTTCATGCAATACAAAAACTTAACACTTGACAAGTTTCAGGAAGATGCAATTGCCTCAATTGAGAACAATCATTCAGTTGTTGTGTCCGCCCCCACAGGCTCCGGGAAAACTTTGATTGCAGACTACATTATAGAGAAATACCTGAAAAAAGGCATAACGGTCATATACACAGCACCCATAAAAGCATTATCAAACCAGAAATTCAAGGACTTCACAAAAGATTACGGCAGGGACAATATAGGGCTCATAACAGGAGACATAGTCATAAACCCAAAAGCGCCGATTCTTATAATGACCACCGAAGTTTATCGCAATATGGCACTCACAGATGATCCTGCAATATCTGCGGTATCGTATGTTGTATTTGATGAAATCCATTACATAAACGATGTTGAGCGCGGTTATGTGTGGGAGGAATCCATAATTTTCTCAAAAAATCATGTACGATTTTTGTGCTTATCTGCAACAATACCCAATTCGCTAGAATTTGCCGCATGGATACAGGCAATAAAGGAACACAAAGTGGATGTTATAAAGCACGACAAAAGAAGTGTTCCGCTCGATTGTAAATTCTACGACCAGGAACTCGGCATTTCAACACTTGAAGATACAAAAAAACAAATAGATGACCAGGCATACAAGTATCGCATGGGCTGGACAAAATTCAGAGGCCCAAAACCAAAACAAAACCTCCACATATCGCTCATAAAAGAGATAAAACATCAACTGCCCTGCTTTTTCTTCACATTCTCGCGTGTCAGGTGCCAGGAAAACGCAGTTGCCCTTGCAAGACAAAACCTGTTTGAAACAAACCCAAAAATTGCGGCATACGCCCGTGAAAAACTTTCAGACGCCCCAAAAGAGATAAACAGCCTAAAATCTACACGGCAGCTAAGGCAAACCCTGCCCCAAGGCATCGCGTTTCATCACGCAGGCTTAATTCCCATAATAAAAGAGCTTGTAGAGGACTTGTTTTCTCAGGGGCTCATAAATGTGCTTTACACAACAGAAACTTTCGCTGTTGGCATCAACATGCCTGCAAAAACAGTATGTTTTGATTCTTTGATGAAATACGACGGCATAAATTTCAGGTACTTAAATTCAAAAGAATACTTCCAGATTGCAGGCCGAGCAGGCCGTCGGGGCATAGATAAAAAAGGATTTTCTTATGCGGTTATCGAGCGGCGGGACTTTAATTATGAAAAAATAAAGGGCATTACAGAAAAAGACACAGAACCGATAATGTCTCAATTCCGCCTATCCGTAAATACGGTTCTTAATCTCATAAAGCAGCACACAAACAAAGAAATTGACAGCATACTTTG
>JAGLIP010000184.1 GCA_023142905.1 Candidatus Aenigmatarchaeota archaeon
TGCGATTGGGTAATTCATTTTTTTAAAGGTTCTATATAATATGCCGGCATATTATGTGTAGACATTAACATAGATATTATTTGTCCTTTTTCTATTATTTCTATTTTAATGTCTAATTCGTTTAATATGCCAGTTAAATATTCAGAAATGCCATCTTTTTTTTCAAGTTCTACTACTTTTCCATCATGGGGTACAAAACAATGGTCTATTTGTGAAAAAAGTGCATCTGTTGTTGCAGACAAATAGCTGGAGTGAGGAATTTCATCAAAAGAATATAATAAATCGGCCGTATAAAACACTGAGGCTGACAATATTCTTAAATCTTTCAGTATCTTACGATTTAAAAAAGCATAACGCAGTATATGTTCATTCGGCGTTGCGCGGGCAAGATACCATTTTGCTTTACTTTCAGGCATAAGCTCTTCGATGCGTCTTGTTAATTCGGAAATAACAATATATTGTTTCATAACTATTACCTGCAAAACAATTCCCGTATTGTTTTAAATTTCTTTCGTCACTGCGTAGTTTAAAATGATTTCATAAGAATCGTTCAATAGCCAGGTAAATCATGGGTTTTTTATCATCATTTATGAATTCGTGATCTAAAGAATCAGAATCAAACATTGGCGAGAATTTTCCGGGTTCTAATTGTATTTTTTCTTTTATTGAACCATCATCATTGTAGATTACACACCAACCAATTCCGGAGATTATCTGATGCCATTCCTGTATATTCTGGTCTTTATGGTTGTGTTTTCCTGCATGGATTCCCGGCTCAAGCTTGACGAATTTGTATTTCATATTTTCTACAGTTATTGGTGGGTCGCTGTAGTATTTTCCCTTGACAAACATTTTCGGCGGAGGAGTTAACCAGTTAAAGTTTAGCTTTCCGGCAGTTATTTTATCGATAACCATAAACTTTATTCATTAGAATCATATAAAAACCTTTTGCGCTATAAAATAATGCATGGCCGAAATTGATAATCTAAAAACCATGATTCTTGCACTGTGCGAGAAGAACGGTTGGATATGGAAATCACACATAGAATCCGTTGTCAGATATTCGCTGGAGCTTGCAGATAAACTTGACAGCGACAAGAAAGTTGTAGAACTTGCGGCATGGCTTCACGACATAGAAAAGCTTGAAGGAAAAAGAGAAAACCACCATATTACTGGTGCAAAAAAAGCAGAAAAGATACTTAAAACTATGAATTATCCCGAAGAAACAATAGAAAAAGTCAAACACTGCATTCTGACACATTCTTCGGACAAAAATTATCCCCCAAAAACAATAGAAGCAAAAATTGTGGCAAGCGCAGATGCTCTTTCTCATTTTGACAACTTTCTTGCATTAGCGCACAGCTGCGCTGTTCGGGGTGAAAGTATCAAAGAAACAAAACAGTCGTTGTCTCGAAAATATGAATCTTGCTGGGATAAACTAATGCCCGAAGCTAAAATTATGGCCGATACCAAATACAATGCAATAAAGCTGATTCTTGGTGAAAAACAGGTCTTAGACAAGAGAAGATTATAAAACCTATTGTGCCTAAATGTAACTTATGTCCTCAACTGACGAAAAAATACAGGATGTAATAGACGAGATTGCAAAGACCCCGTCAAATAAGGCAACACAAGGCCATTTGGGGCGCCTTAAAGCAAAACTCGCGAAATTTGAAGAGCAGAAAGACTTGGAAAAGTCAAAGAAGTCAGGCACATCCGAGCA
>JAGLIP010000185.1 GCA_023142905.1 Candidatus Aenigmatarchaeota archaeon
ATGCTTCTTTAATACCTGCATTGTGTAAATAAGCCCTTGTTGGCGAATCTGACGCCAAAACAGGAATCATTGCATTAATATTAAGACCGTGTGGTAACTTCGTATCGTTCATTTTAACACCTTTTCAGTATGATAAATATCATAAAGTGCTCGAATAATATAAACTTTTCTATAGTTACTACTTTTTAATTATTAATTATTGTATTGAGTTCACAATATTTATTTATAAACACCAATACCAAATATACAACATATTCTTTTTACGGAGGTAATTATTTATGGCATTAAAAATCGACGCCGAAAAATGTATAGGCTGCGGGGCATGTGTTTCATTTTGTTCTGACTGTTTTGAAATGAATGATGGGGGAAAAGCAGAAGTAATAGCTCAAAAATGCGATTCCTGTGACCTCAATGACTCACCGGGTATCTGCCCGGTACAGGCAATAACTGTATAATCACTTGAATATCTCGCCCGTCTCTTTTGACCAGAAAAGCAAGTCAAGATGCGCTAAAGGAATTTCTGTATCTTTTGAAAAGTCACACAGTTTTCGCTCAAGCTCTAGATACTTGTTTTTGCTTATTGTTTTTGGTATGTTGTTGATTGCGCCACAATACTGCATATTTTTCAAAATATGCCTGTCCAGTATGGCAATATTATCCCCCATGCCGATGTTGCGTAAAAAATGGCTTGCCTCTTTCATCCCAATCCCCAATATGTTTTTGACAAGAAATTCGCGAAGCTCAAAAATATCATCATGCTTGTTTATTGTTTCCTTTATTTGGATAAACCCGCTTTTTGTGAAAAAATCCCTTGCAGCGACAATATATCGCGCCTTGTTGTTGTGAAAGCGCACGCCAAAAAGATGCCATGCAATAACAGGCGCTGAGCCTGAAAAAAGAAGCCCGCTATCAATAAGACCTTTAATCGCAGAATCGCACGATTTCGCTTTTGACTGCGGCGTGCATATACAAAAGGCGAGTTCTGAGAAGACAGTTTCATCCGTCATTGAAAAAACGCGCCTAAAATCATCAAGACGGGAAGAAATTCCCTCTTTTTTTTGCCCATAGATTGTTTTAAGCCCTTCAATAGAATTCATGCAATTAATTAGTAACTTAAAAATATAATTGTGTTGGGTTTTGCGAAAAAGCCCTAAAAACAACAAGTTGTTCTTAATCATCATACCGCATTGGTGGCTCTGTAGAAAACACCGATAAGTAGCATCTCCCTAATTATTGTTAACGAAAAACAGTAACAAGGGAGATAACAATGAATGGGGTAAATAAGTATATAATATTTTAAGGCTTTTGCATTAAAACTTTAGTTTCATGACTTTGTAGGCGAAGCCTACAGGCAGGCAAGAATACGCAAGTATTCCTGCAGAAAATCAAAGCATGTCTATACACAGCACCAATTAATCATAATATATGCGCTGATGAAGTATCAAAAATCGTATTATGGGGACATATTGATCTTCTTGAAGTGATGCCTAAAATAAAAAATGCAATTGGTTTTGACGAACTGCCTCATTTTCGGGCATAGCCCCGAAAAGCTTGAAACTTTAGTTTCATGATTATACGACAATAATGATACGACAATACAAAAATTCATCCAAAGATTCGGCTGCGGCCGAATCGACAGATTGATATCCGCACAGACAAACCATATACCTGAGGCCGTTTTAGGTATAGACTCATCCGGTTTTTCTTCTGATTATGCATCTG
>JAGLIP010000186.1 GCA_023142905.1 Candidatus Aenigmatarchaeota archaeon
CTGCGTGCTGGCATGATGAATGCCGTGATCGCGGCGACCCGGCGGTCGAGAGAGCTTGGAGGATAACTGTTTCGACCTATCCAAACTTCTCACAAGTTTTCAGAGCGATGAACATCGAGTCATATATATTGATTAGTATCTATTATATAGTATCGCTCATATCTTGCTTTTTCATTTGAGAATCGAGGAGCGAGGTGTAAGCTCTCAATATATAATTGGACTTTTGATAAACATTTCAATATTCTTATCAGCGACGATTCTGCACACCCCTTCAATTTTGTTTATTTTAAATGGATTGTATCAATATTTATTAGTGATTTTAGTGATCTGCTTTTCAAAGATCGTGTTGTTTAATAAATTGTATAAAGGAAAAAGGATTAAATATCGAATCATCTTGATTAGTATCCCATTATGTTGGATATGTGTTGGATTAGCTTTAGATCTATTATACAGTACTTTAGAACTATTATATGCTTTATTTTTATTATTTTCTCTGGTTGCATTTATAATTAAGTTGCGTGATTTTCGAGAGTGGTTATATGTTGCTCTGGATGAAGTTGATAAATGCACTGAGCAAAAGAACGATTTCTTGGATAGAATTATCCCAAAGTTGCAAAGCTCAATAGAACCAAGTGGAGAGCCGCTATGTGCTGAGATCGATGATGCTATAATAAATGCTGAAAAGCTGAATACCAACAAGCATGACAAACATGAACTTCAATTTATGCTAACCTGTGCAAAACTGAGAAAAGACGCTATTTCAATGCATCTTTCACTTATGCAAAATATTTATCTTATTGGGGTTACCATTATTTTATACCCTTTTTTAAAAATATTAGATTTATTTGTAGACTATTATACGCCTATGCAATCAGAAACCTCAGAAATTATAGAACATGCACCATTCTTACAATCTATTGGTAGCTACTTTCATCAATCCATCATGTACACAATTTCAGCTAATGAGTACCTCGGTAAATTTATCGCGATGTTAATGCTATTTTCTATCGTTTTAGGTTTGCTGGCATTTCCTTCACTTTCTGAACCAAATAGTAGAGTTAAACTTTGGATTAGAAGACATAAAAAAATTAATTTGGCATATGAATTTATCTGGATGGTTGTTTTAGCTGCAGTCCTGATTGGACGATTCTTATCCATAAAAATTGATATTATTGATTTTATAATTTTTATTTGTAGTACAATGATCATGATTGTAAGTGGTCATAATTTAAATTTTGTCAGGAAACAACTGAAAACAACTGAAAAAATGATTTTAGATTTGACTGAAGCGATAATATTTAAAAATGCATAACACTTCAGGAAATTTATGACATCGATCTGAATCGAGTGTGTTGACGTGGAATTTATTGCATCATACATAGGAGGGTAATTGCATTCTGTGCATATAATAGATCGCGCGCCCTATGTTGGATAGAAATTCTTGATATTATTGGATGAGTGGGCGTGATCGCATTACCCGAACATGTTTCGCTTCTGCATATCGCGGTCACCGCAAGCCCGTAGCGGAATTCATGTAGCGATGGTGATGGCGATTATTGCTTCAACCCGGCAGTCAATGGAGCTTGGATGAGCACCATGGTTCTCATATGAGCTTTTCTTTCATAGGTAGCATCTAAACCACCGGACAATGGCGACGAGCGGTAGCGCAAACCAAAATCCCATGGCAGGACCCCAGTGGAAACAGAGATACCCTTATTAT
>JAGLIP010000187.1 GCA_023142905.1 Candidatus Aenigmatarchaeota archaeon
TGTTGTGCATGCATGGCGGGAAAAATTCTTCAGGTATTGCTTCTGTGGGGCCTTTAAAGTCTTTTTTCAGGCGCTCGCTTCGCACAAAATCCTTTTTTCTTTTTTCATCTTCCTGTTTTTGGCTCCAGTCAAGCGTTTCCATCACAAGGTCCATTGTCTCGTCTTTTTTGTAGTTCTTAAGAAATGTTATGTCTGCTTTGACATTTTCGGGTTTTGCGGAGTTCATGTCAAACCGCTTCAGCTTTGAAGGCTCAATCGGTATGCTTACAAGACCTGTTTTCTCGTTGAAGCTGTATGGCATACGAAACAAGTGCCTGTTTGACCAGTTATGCTCAATGTCAAGCACGCGGTACGGGTCAAGATTGCCTTCTTTGTTTTTCATTTTTTCTTTAAGTTCCGGCTCTATTTCAAGAAGCTTGTCTTTAAGCTTGTCTTTTAAGAACTCACGAAGATACCCTGCGATTTTTTGCAGAAGTTCGGGATAAAGTACGGCTGTAGGCACATAGTTTACCTCGTCAGGAAATGATTTTGAAGAGACGCCAATATGAAAACCCCGTCTTCCTGAAAATTTAACAGAAATATTTTCAACGCCGTGAATCTTTAGTGCCTGCACAACAAGAATTGCGGCCTCCTGCGCATGGATTAGGCCGCTGTCGGCATCTATATCAAAAATAAGATCCCATCCGGTTCTTATTTCATTGAAGTCTTTTTTGTCCTTGATGGTCTCTAAAAGAATCGGGTTTGTCCAGTGCTCAACAGAACAGTGGAATGATGTTGCCCCGTTTTTAATCATATGCTCTAAATCACCCATGTATTCAACAGATGACGGCCTTTTGCCGTATTTCCTGCTGTAGAATACCGGAACAACTTCCCTTCCTTCTGTAAATTCGAAAAGTTTCTGCTTGATATCTTCGCGCATGTAGTATGCACGCACTTTTGCAGGGTCAAGAACTACTACTTCTTTAGGCATATATCTGGTTTATGCAGGAAATGTTTTATTAGTTATTATACTGCCGTACTAATGAGCATTCAAAGAACTCCGGCAAAAAATGCCACAAGAGCTATAAACATTGCTGCTTTCTCGAATTTCTGCATCTCGGCTGCATGCTCGTGCGGCTTATTTAAAAGCCGGTATGCTGAATATGCAAAAAGCGTGTCTGCAACAGAAATAATGTATATGTATGCCGAATTCATGTGCGCCATTGGAATAACACTTATGCATATTGCAATAAAAAGCAAGACAGCCGCAACTGCCCCTGCAACGCGGTCATTGTAGTATGTAGCAAGGGTTGTTTTTCTGTATTTGTCCCCACGCACATCTTCTATATCTTTTGTAATCTCGCGGGCCATATTGCTTAAAAACGCAAGAACTGCAAGAACACCTACAACATTTACAGAATTTATGTCTGCGACAACAGCGCCGAAAAGAACCGCAGATGCCACAAAATATCCTACAAAAACGCTTCCGTATGGTGTTTTTTCCTTCACTTTAGAATAAATAAATACGAGAAATGTATTTACAATAACAATTATGGCTGCATAAGCGTTAAGAAGCATGCCCAAACCAAGACCTGCCAAAAAAAGAGCGACTGCAATATTGTATGCGCTCTTTTTTGAAATTTTTCCGCTAGGTATCGGTCTTTCAGGCCGATTTATTCTATCTACGCCAACATCAAAGTAATCATTTATGACATTTCCT
>JAGLIP010000188.1 GCA_023142905.1 Candidatus Aenigmatarchaeota archaeon
ACCGGAAGCGTCAATACGAGATTAAGAATTATTACAATTGCTGTGAGTTTTACCAATACTGTTTTTTTATTTTTAATTGCATAATTCAAAAATAATGCAACGAAAATTGATGTGCCTATCATTCCCGGCAAAAAGTATCGATCCATAAGGATTGCCCAGGGAATCATAACTGCTGTTAAGAATGTGGCGAACAGCGCAAAGAAAACAAGCATCTGTTCGTCTCTTTTTAGTGTTGTGTTTTTGATGCCCGTTTCTTTTATTTTTTTTAGGATTATGAATGCAATCATTGTTGTTAGAATTAAGAAAGCGATATTATCTGCAATGAGTATTGTCAACCACTTTCCAAAACCAACAAACAAGGCCTTTGGTGAACCTATGTTGTACATACTAGAATATCCGCCGGCAGATATTGATGCGACGCCGGCCAGGGTCTTTAGTATTTGGTGTAGCAATATTGCTGTAATGTTTGATGCGAAAAATAATGCGGCTGTTTTACTTCTTTGTGTTTTGCGGCTTTTTTCTGTCCACCATACAAAAAGCATCCAAAAAAATGAAAATGGAAGCAGGGCATAAGATGTTTCTTTTGTGAAGTACAAAAGAAAAAGAGGTATTAGTGTGATGATGAATAGTTTGCGCGGGATTGGAGCATGCTTATTTTTAGCTAAATATTTGTCTATTTTTAGAAAGAAATACAACATAAATACAAGGTACAACGCCTGCTGTGTTTCGGGTTTTCCTAATGTGTAATAGCTTTCTACAATAGGAAGAGAGAGAAGATACAACAAACTTGCCAGAATAGATATTTTTCGTTTTTCAGTTAAGAGATGCGTTATTTTGTAAATCATGAATAAAACAATACTTAAGCATATGGCGTGAAGCAGGTAGTAGAAAAGCGGGTTTATTCCGAAGAAAATATAAAGCAGGATGTGGTGTAGCCAATATATTGGCACGAATCTTCCTGAATCACCGCCACCCATTAAATCCATATCAAACGATGACAATATTTTTTGCGATATGTTTATTGTTTGCCCGTCATCCAACAGACCAAAATACGCAGGGGTTATGTTTGGTAGGAATAGTATTGTCGTGATAATAACAAAGCAGAAAAATAGGTATGTGTTGTTGTTTTTATTTTTGAACATATAAATTCATTCCTTTTTGTTATGTGTGGTTATTTGGGCAATTACATTAAACAATTAGTTTTAATCAAACCCTGTTTTTTTGTCAATTATGAATCTGGGGCGCCTTTTTACTTCGTAAAATATTTTGCTTATATATTCTCCTAAAATACCTATTGAAATTAGCTGAACGCCTCCAAGAAACAAAACAGACATAATGACGGATGTCCATCCGGTAAGTGCCTGAGTTGTAAATAGCCTTATGTATATTACGTATAAGAAATATAGAAAACTGAATGCGGAAACAATAAGGCCTAACAGTGTTGCCATTTGAAGCGGCGCTGTGGAGAAGGAGGTAATTCCATCAAAAGCAAGAGATATCATTTTTTTAAGTGAATATTTTGTTTTGCCTGCATGCCGCTTGTTCGGCGTGTATTTGATGTATGTGCTTGAAAAACCCATCCAATTTATTACGCCCCTTACGAATAGATTTGTTTCTTCAATGTTTTTGAAAGCATCCACTACTTTTCTATCCATTAATCGAAAATCTGCTGCACCAACA
>JAGLIP010000189.1 GCA_023142905.1 Candidatus Aenigmatarchaeota archaeon
TCGTGTTTCTCTTACCATATTAGGCCCTCCAAATTTTTTCCATATAAAAGCTTGTTTGTGGCAGCCACTTTAAGGACAAATTCCTCTCCTTTCTTTGCCTTTTCCTTAAATTCTCGAACAGTCATCCAGAAGATTGAAATTCGGATGCCAGAGTCTTCGCTTAGCTTAGCAGAGATTTCGTAAAGTTTGTCCTCATCTGGTTTGCATTTAAACAATAATATAAAATCCACATCGCTCCCGGGCTTCAAGCCATTTAGGCTTGAGCCGTATCTTGCGATACTTACAGGACTTAGCTTTATTATCTCTTTTTTCAATTTATTTTCAATATCAATAATGAGCTTTTCTTCTTGCTTTAATGTAGCGAATACCGCATTTGCAAGTTTTGTTGAAGATGATTTGTAAAGCACACTTTTTCCGACGTTTCTGCTGGTTAGCAAACCATTTTCCTCCAAAGCCCTCATGCATTCACTGGCCCGTGATTTTGAAATTTCTAGTTTTCTGGCCACATGCGAAACATGCATGGGCGCTTTTTCTTCTGAAAAAAGTTTGGCTATCTTTACCTTAACCTTTGTATCCAGTATGTCTTCAAGCATACCTTCTTTTGGTTTTTGATAAATATATATTCGATTTATCGAACATATGTTCGATAAATCGAACAAAGAATTAAAGCCACTATACGCTTCGCATCTTAACCGGAATTTTCATCTACCTGAAAACAGCCCTTACGTTCTGGTACCCGTCAAGCGGCACTGTTGTACAGCATGGATCTAATTTTCACCGCCCGTTTTTTCAACAATTCCATTATAACGTATCCCTAAATGGAAATAGCCGAATAGCTTTCTGCTGAGAAAAATTCTTGCATTTCCGTGCACAATACTCCCAATATAAAAGGGCATTCAATGAACTTTTTTTGGGATGGCAAGGTATTTTCCATAAAGGAGCAAGCCAGTAATAAGTATGCGATACCTTGTGCCCTTCCACTTTTTCAATATTCCTGTAATTGGGTGTTTCATTTTTTATGCCATGAAGCTCAAAACACCTTTTTAGTTTTGAAGCCAAAAAGGATTCTGTTGCCTTGTTTATCTTAGTTTCTAAAGTAGTGTCCGTAACATTGCTTCAAGAAGTTGCTTTTTATTCTCAAATTGCAGCAACAGACGCATGAAATCCAATTATCCCTTCTTCAATACATTGCCTTATAACATCTTCGCTTTCCTTTAGTTTTTCAATATGGCTTTCTATTTTCCTAGTTTTACCTGTAACTATGCGGTACATACAAGTGTAACTAAAAATATATACGCTTTGCGGAATTCTTTGAGTTGCATAGTTGAGAAATCCTTATCACCATTCGCCTGCCTGCGACACGTGCTGTTTTTACAAAAACAGCACGTGTTAAGAGAACCACTGGAATTTGATAAATTACAGCAATTCCGCATTCATATAATAGCACAGCTTGACCATTTCATCTGTCCCGCTGCCCTTAGCACTCGCAGTCACAAGATTGACAGTCACCTTATTCTCACACTTCCAGTCAGGGTCATATTTTGATACTGTGTTGTCAATAAGATATTTTATGGTGCTGTCTTCAATTAATTTATCTGCACTAATATGCAGGTAGCCGCTAGGATATATTTCGTTATAAGGCCACCGAACAAGCCTGTATGTTTTGTCGTTTCCGTCC
>JAGLIP010000019.1 GCA_023142905.1 Candidatus Aenigmatarchaeota archaeon
TCAAAGCAGGCGCAAGACTTTCTCAAGTGGCTAATGGTATTGACAAAACTTATTGGTTGGATATTACTGTGTTTGATTTAACGATAGAAGAGAATGCCGCTATCGATGTCTCAGGCAAAGGCTATTCAGGAGGCAATGGTCCCGGTGCCGATGGCGGCTTAACATATGGGAACCTTACAGACCCTAATGATTTGGGATCGGGCGGCGGGAGCGCTGCATGCTGTTCGGGCAGCGGAGGCAGTTATGGCGGTGTCGGGGGCGGAGGCGGTTGTAACGGCGCTTGCGGAGGCCCCACAGGCGGAAGCGGAGGAGGAATTATCAGATTAAATATTTTCGGAACATTAACAAACAACGGCTCAATATTGGCGAATGGCGCCAATGGCGGAGGCGGCATTAATAGCGCCGCAGGCGGAGGCAGCGGCGGAACAGTTTACTTGTATGTGGGAACATTGGCAGGCAACGGCTCAATAACATCTAATGGCGGCAACGGCGGCAGCGCCCAAACAACCGCGGGCGCAGGCGGCGGAGGCAGAATCGCAATTTATTATACGGTCAAGACATTCAACGGAGCAATCAACGCTTACGGAGGAAGCGGAAATCAAAACGGCGGCGCAGGAACTATTTATTTGAAAACATTTGTGGATTCATATCCTGCAGAGGTGAATGTTTCGGTTGCAGAAAATAGTATTTATGAGGGTTCGGGAATGTTAACAACTTCTGTTTTGATGTCTTCGTTTGTCTCTGAGATAAACACTTATATTTCTACATGTGTTGAAAGTGTTCCCGGCTACTGCGATGTTCCTCTTGAATTCGAGTTTTCTGATGCAGGAAACCTATCGGTAAGCGGGCTTTCTGTGATGTATGAGCAGGAAGGCACAAAAGCGCGAGCAATGATTTCAAGCGAAGGATTGGAAGATACAACATTAAAGAACTTTTGGTTCGCATCCAAAACAGGCGAAGTTTGTATGCTTAATTCTTATGATATTTTTCTCGAGGTCGGTGATGACTACATCGGTGAGAATGTGTCGTGCAGTATGTCATGCAATGAATTTGTAGTGGTTCGTGCTCTCACCGCTTGTGGCTCGTCGACTGAGTTTAAAGGGATACCTCTTGGGTGCTGAAGTTAGTAACCTGCATTATCGTAATTTTCCGACAAAGAAAATGTGGTCTTTTTCTAATGGGTTTAGGTTTATTGCATCGGTTATTGTGAAATATTTTTCAAGTTTTTTTCGCTCTTGGGCAAAAATCTCGTTTGGGTTTACTGCAACATTTATGCTTCGGGCCTTTACTGCAATCATGATTGAGCCACCTTTTTTTAAAAATATTTTTGCGTTCCTTATAAGTATGTCTGTCTGATCCGGTTGGGCTACATCTTCATAGATCATATCTACTTTTTCGATTCTATTTGCCCAGTTTTCAGGGGTTCTTGCATCTCCTAATATTGGTACGATATTTTTTCTTTTTTTTGTCATCGGAACTAAGTCCCTTACTGATCTGGGTGAGAATTCAACACCGTATATGACGCCGTCATTGCCTATTATGTCTGAAATATGGGATGCAGTTGTTCCTGTGGATATTCCAAGATAAAGAATTTTCATTCCTTTGAAAATCGGGACATTGCGAAGGCCTTTGTAGATGGCGGCTCCAAGTTTTGATTTTGTCGGGTCCCAGACACGGTATTCATCCTTGCCTTTGCGGATTATTCGTTCATCATAGTATTTTTTGCCAGGTGTTGCATTTTTTGTGCAGTAATCTTTTCCGAATTGGGATACGCCTATAACTGTCATGAATATCACTTATCGTCTTTTACGGCCATAATTTTTTTTGCCGAATGGTTTTTTGCTTTTATCAAATTTTTTGCCTTTTTTCTGGGAAAATGGCTTTCCTTCTCTTTTTTTTGTCATCTCTTTTTTAAGTATTTCTTCAATATCATTTTTGTATTTTTTGCCTAAATCGCTTTTATTTTTGTAAAAGTCCATTTTTGCGGCAATGGATAATTTTGATGCGAGTGTTCTTGCGATTTTTCCGCGGGATTGGTTTGGTGCCCGTTGTATGAATGAGCTTTGAAATATAAGGCCGTGTTTTGGGCTTGTGCCAGCACCTTTAAGAAAGCGAAAAAGCGCTTTTTCAGCACCAAGAATCTGTATGGTTGAGCTTGGGAAACCTGCAAGCTTTTCTAGGGTTCCTGCATGCGCTATAAGCCTCGATACAAGTAATCCGCCGACAATGTCTGTCATGTTCGGGGCCACAATACTTGCTTTTTTTTCTATGTATTTTTCAAGCTCTTTTTTTTCATCAATAAGAATAATTATTTTTTTTGCGTATTTCTTTATTTCTTCCAAATCTTCGTTTTTCAGGTTTACACCCATTGATTCGTCTACGACTATGCCTTTTACATCGGTTCTAAAGAGTGTTTCTGAAACATATTTTGCCAGATTTTCGTTGTTGCTTGTCAATTCTACAAGTTCCGGGAAATAATATCCATACCATTCACGAAGTCGCATAGCCATTGTGTTTACCTGTTTTGCAAGCTCGTCTGTTGTGTTTATTGCCTGCAAGATTAGCTTGTCTTCACCAACGGAATTTCGCATTTTTCGGACAGTCAATTCTGTGCTTGTTTCATGAATTATGTTTAGAAGTTCGTTTTTATCCTTTAGTATATTTTCTTTTCTGGCAATATCAAACATATTCCCTCGCAGGTAATCACCTGCAGGATTTGGGAATTCGTGTTCGTATCCTTCTTTTTTTGTTTCAAAAATTATTTTTTCTTTTGTCTTGATTTGGTTTAATAGTTTTTTTTCAGAATCAGATATTGCTTTTTTTTCAGAATCTTCAAGCTCATCTGCCCTTTTTTTAGCGTCATTTTTAAATGAAACGAAACTTATTGGATTTCTTTGTTCATTTACAGCTATTGCGCCTATAGGGGATGAGGCTATGTAGATTATCATGTGTATCATTATTGTGCGTTATATTTAAAATGTTGCCGTTATTGTTGTATTTTTTCGCCTTCATTTTAGAATGAATTGTTTTTTTCTTTATCCACAAGCTTTTTAAAACTAACCTGCGATAGTTTGTTAGAATATTAAAGGTTTTACATATGGGAAGAATAAAAACACGGGTTATAAAATCAAACGCGAAAGAATTGCTTAGCATTTGCCCTGAAAAATTCGGAAATGATTTTGAAACAAATAAAGCAACGCTGAAAGAATTAGATGTTGTAGAAAGTTATCATATACGAAACAAGATTGCCGGTTATGTGACTAGTCTTGTTAAAAGAAAAGAGTTCTGAATTATCTTTTTTAATGATAACTTTACTTGATTTTTTCTTAACGATACATCGCAGATTTAACTGTCGTGCGCAGCAACTCAAGAGTTTCCCTGTTTGCGTATTCTTTTGTATCTATTCCTCTTTCTAAAAGCCATTCGCGCGTTTTTCCAGTAATTACGATATCTTTTTTCTTTAATTCATCAATGTTTTTTGCTCCGATAAGAAACATAGCGATTTTAAGTTCTTTTATGATTCTTTCAAGGACTTTTTTTACATCCTTTTTGGATTTTGTCGCGGCATCTAAAAGCGGGAGTGCGAGCCCGGCATAATCTGCGCCTAAGCAAATAGCTTTTGCGGCATCTGTTCCGGTTCTTATCCCGCCTGATGCGATTATGGGCAGTTTGGTTGTTTTTCTTGTTTCTACAATGGATATAGTGGTTGGTATGCCCCAGTTTTTGAATGTATTCCCTATTGCGGGCTTGTCTTTATCGCGGTAGGATTCTACAATACTGAATGATGTTCCCCCAAGACCTGCGACATCGATTATTGCAACTCCTGATTTTTCAAGCATAAGCGCTATTTCTCTTGAAATGCCGGCACCTGTCTCTTTTACGATTACGGGTTTTCCTAAATCCGCACATATTTTTTTAATTGAATTCCGTGCGTTTTTGAAATCGAGGTCACCTTCAGGCTGTGCTGCTTCCTGAAGCGCATTTAAGTGAATTGCAAGCGCATCTGCGTTGATGTATTTTATGGCTTCTTTTGCATCTTTTATTGTGTATTCGCCTTTTGAGAATTGTACTGCGCCCAAATTTCCTATTAACGGGATTGTTGGTGCGCAGGAGCGAACATTATATGTTTCCTGCAGTTTTTTGTCTGTTATGGCTGCGCGCTGGGAGCCTACACCCATAGCAAGCCCGAGCTCTTCTGCGGCGGCTGCAAGGTTCTTGTTTATTTTTTCTGCTTCTTTTGTGCCGCCGGTGATTGCTTCTATCAGAATCGGCGCTTTTATTTTTTTGCCTAAAAACGAGCATGCTGTGTCAATATCTGACATATTTGCTTCCGGAAGTGCCTTGTGCACAAAAAATAGGTCATTGAAGCCTGTTTTTGTATCTGATTCTATGCTTTTTTCAAGACATATTGAAATATGCTCTTTTTTTCTTGTTTCTGTGACTGAATTTTTATTCATAAAAACATCTGTTTTACTTTTTATCAGCAAAATTTAAATAGAGGTTATATGCATAAATACATCAGAGGTGATTTGAAATGCTTATAGAACCATTAAGCAGTGCGCTTACAAACCTTATGACTAGTTTTATAACTGGATTTCCAGGTCTTGTATATGCGCTTTTATGGGTGATTGTCGGTTATGCCATTGGTAAACTTTTGGCATCACTTGTGAATAGAGTCTTGAAAGAGGCTAACATTGACAGTTATTTGAAGAGTAAGGAGCATGTGAACTTTAAGTTAAGTTCTATATTATCTACAGTTGTAAAGTGGGTAGTATATTTGGTGTTCCTGCAGCAGGCTGCAACTCTTTTAGGGGTGGCTGTAATAAGTGCGGTAGTAAATGAGATAATTGCATTTGTGCCGGGCATTGTAGGTGCTGTAATAGTACTTCTTGTAAGTTATGCAATTGCGATGTATGTAAAGGAAGATGTCATAGGTGACAAGGAACTTTACACAAGCATGTTGGGCAAGGCAGTTTTCTTCCTTGTGCTCTATGTAGGTATTGCAACAGCATTGCCGCTTGTATCTATAGATGCAATGCTTATAAACACAATACTTCTTGTGCTTGTAGCATCTGTTGGATTAGGGCTTGCAATAGCGCTTGGCTGGGGTCTTAAAGACAGCGTAGACGAGCTTGCAAAAGATCAGGTAAAGAAATATCGGTCTAAGAAGTAATTTTAGTTGGCCTTAGTAAGGCCTTCTTTTTCTTTTTTTTAATTTTTATTATTTTTTAGTATGATTGATGAGATAAACTAAAACAGCCAACAGAACATATATATACTGTTTCCGCATATATTTCTATATTGATATAGTTGCTTTAAGGGTTTTGTCTTGTTGTCGTTTGATGTGAAAAAAAGTATCTGTATTTTAGCAGTTCTTTTAGTTTTTGCTTTTTTATTTTCTTATATAAACAGTTCTCAAAATATCCCGCAAGGTGTTCTGGTTTTCGACAGTTCTACAGGCGCTTCTGTAGACAACAAATTCCCGTTAAAAATAGACATCAAAGTTGGCGGCATATCGTTTGATTCTGTGAAATCATCATCTGCTGATTTCTCTAAAAAGGCTATTATCCTAAAAACTCAAGAGCTCAAAACAAATATAGAAAAAAACACAAGACATGTTGTAAAAGATTTTCTCTGGGTTGAAAATAAAGGCCTTGTACCCAAAGATACCGGAGGCACCATAACATTATCATCAATTGGCAGAAAAACATTCAAATGCGACGGCACAGTTGATAATCCCGAATGCTTTGAGATACAATCCTGTTCTGTTTCAGCAAAGCCATGCTATGTGTTTGATTCCGGAAAAACAATAGTTTTTGTCAATCATTTTTCAGGCGCATTCAACACAATGACATGGACTACAGATAATGACTGGAATCAGACAGGAATACACACCAATACCACCAACTCAACAGGCGATTTGGTGCTTTCAGGAACAAATACAACAGGCTCTTATTTGTCAAACACAACAGACACGCAATACACGATTGCAAGGATATTGGCTGTGTGGTCTTCAACAGAGCAGGACGAGAATAAGAACATAACCGTTGAAATATCTGCTGACAACGGAATAACCTGGCTTTCTGTTTCTAATAATACAAATTATACTTCCGGAGGGGGGATTAGTTCGGGAAATAATCTTTTATTCATTGTGAACTTTTCCACAAATGATTCTGCAATATCGCCGCAGCTGCATGACCTAACTTCGGACTATGATATTGATTATGCACCTGAAATAGAATTTGTTGACCCTACGCCTGATGACAATAAATATGTAAGCGCAAATTATACATACATAAATGTTACGGTTTCTGATTATTCCAACACAACAGCATTCATAGACTGGAATAACTCCCTTGTAGGCTGGTGGAGGTTCAACGAGGGGACAGGAACAACAGCATATGACTCAACTGGAAACAACAACGATGGAACCCTGAAAAGCTCAGCATTGGAATTTGACGGGGTGAATGATTATGTGAATGTGCCTGACAGCGAATCGCTTAATATTAGCGGCAATCAGATAAGTGTATCCTTTTGGTTTAAAATGAATTCAATTATAACATGGTCAAGATACTTGGCCAAAGGTTGTGACGCTACAGAATCCTTCAGTATGAGAAGCGCAGTGACTGGCGATAAAATTAACTGGCAGATCTACAATTCCAGTGGCCAGTCCCCTGATGTAACATCCACCGGTTCTGTTAATTTAGATGAATGGTATTTTGTCGTTGGGACATATGATGGTTCTCAGATGTCGTTATATGTAAACGGGGTTTTAAACAACAGTGTGACCGCATCAGGAGACATAATGACTACTGATTCACCCCTTGTCATCGGTTCTTCAACAGGTGCAGGGAATTGGTTCAACGGTACAATAGACGAAGTCCGCATCTACAATACATCTCTTTCAGCCGCGGAAATAGCCAGGCAATATAATAATGACTTCTCTCAGGACCCGACAGCCAATCTGGTGCTGGTGCAGCATTTTGAAGAAGGGATGAATTGTAATGCCAATGATGAGGTAGGATGCCTCACAGATGACTCTCCAGGCGGAGCCAATAACGGCACCCTGAAAGGCTTTGATAACCTTAACACCTATGACAACGGCGTTGATGGTTGGGTTACTGGTGTAAAAAAACCTGTTTGGCGATGGACCGCCGGCAAATTCGGCAAAGCAGGTGAGTTTAATGGTGTGGATAATTATATATCTATGACCGCAGATAATCGTCTTCAGATAACAGAAAATCTTTCTTTTGGAGCTTGGTTTAAGACAGATAGTATTGCTGATTCTGAAAATATTATCTATATGGGTGGTGGAGATGTTGAGAGCGAGGCTACAAACGAACTTTATGTATTAAGATGGGACACCACCTCCGGTAATGATTTGGAATACAAACATGAGTACGGGGCTATTGGTAGCAATCAATATGTTCTTTTTGATGTCAATTTAGACACCGGCAGTTGGTACTATGTTATGGTTGTCAGAGACGCCTCTGCGAAAAATATAACATTATATATTAATGGATTGCACGCTGAAACAGGCAGTTACACAGATGCTCCAACAGGGGGTACGAGCAGTTCCCTAAAAATTGGAGCAGAAGCTCTACCTGCATTCGATTTTTTCAACGGCACAATAGACGAAGTCCGCATCTTCAACCGTGCCCTTTCAGCAGAAGAAATCAACGCCTCCTACAACACAGGCCTTTACAGATTATACCACAACTTCACTGACCTCGCAGACGGCACATACACATACACCGCCTACGCACAGGACTTGGCAGGGAATGTCAATCAGGAGACAAGGACTTTGACGATTGATACAATATCTCCGGTACTTACTCTCGACACCCCGACCCAGAACGGCACATACTATAATACTCCGCCATACTTCAACGGCACCTGCACAGATACAAATCTTGACACAGTCAGGACAAATATCACCGAATACAACACCAGTACAACAAGCCCATTTAACATCACAAACAAATCAGCACTAATCAATCAAAGATACGATGTAAACATAACCTGCAACGACAGTGCAGGCAATACCGTTTCAGAAATATTCTGGTTAACATACGATGCTATACAGCCCAACATAACATTTGTGGATCCGACAGATACCAACAATGACTATGTAAATAGAAATTATAGTTATGTAAATGTCACAGCGACAGACACCAACAACATCACGACCTTTATAGACTGGAACAATTCTTTGGTGGGGTGGTGGAGGTTTAACGAAGAGGCAGGCGAAAACTCCACATTCTTCCGCGACTGGTCGAGTTATGGCAACAACGGAAGCTGCGCGGGAGATACTTGTTCAACATACACAATAGGTAAATTCGGCAAAGCCCTACAGTTTGATGGGGTGGATGATTATGTGAGTATCACTGATAGCGATACGCTAACATTATCGAGTGGATTTAGCATATCTATGTGGGTTAATCCTGATAATGTTGATCCCGTTGATGGCGAGGTAATAATGCAACAATATGATGCTGTATCGCAAGACGGGTTCTACATTCGTAATGAGGATGTTGGAAGCGGTCAATTTGGATTTGCAGTTTTTGTCGGTGGTTCAAATGATGCTATTGTTTCTAATTCTCCTCCAACTGGTGGTTATCAATTCCTGGTGGTGAGTAGGGATGATGATGGCAATATGGGTATGTATATTGATGGTATTTTACAGACAGCTACCGGAAATCAACCTGGAGAAATAAATAGTTCTGCTGATTTATATATTGGTCAACAATATAACGATGTTCGCAGATTTCCTGGTATTATAGACGAAGTCCGCATCTTCAACCGTGATCTCTCCCCAGAAGAAATCAACGCATCCTACAACGCAGGACTCCATAGATTATACCACAATTTTACTGACCTCGCAGACGGCACATACACATACACTGCCTACGCACAGGACTTGGCAGGAAATGTAAACCAGGCAGAGACAAGGACGGTTACGATAATACAACCGACAGACAACGCATATGTCGACGACAACAACATCTGTGCAGGCAACACACCCTGCTTCACAGTAATCCAGACCGCGATAGACAGCAGTGTTGTAAATCCCGGCGCAATGATTTATGTCTACAACGGCACCTACACAGAGCAGGTCGATGTCACAAAGAATGTCATATTGGAAGGCGAGAGCAACGCAGGGACACAGGTCATCGGCGGGTTCAATGTTTCTGTTAATGATACAACAATAAAGAACTTCAACATAAGCGGTGGGTATGTCTGGGATCCTGACGGCAGTGGTTTGGGTGGTGCATACAAGACTGGAATCTATGCAACATCATTCAACAATACTTTTGAAAATAATCGCATATCCGGCATAACTGCCGGCGCAGGCGGCAATGGTGTTTCAGATCCTACTTCCGGCGGCGCAGGCGGTATAGCATCAAGCATATACCTTTCCTTCTCAACATCAAACAGCATAACCTTAAACAATATATCGTCCTTGACAGGGGGGGCCGGTGGAACCGGCGGAAACTATGGCACTGGGGGTACCGGCGGCACAGCATCAGGTATTTACTTGTTTGGTTCAACAAACAATAGTCTGGTTTCTAATGTAGTCTCGAGCTTAACTATAGGTACAGCTGGTGCGGGAGGAAGCTCAGGAACAAGTGGTATTGCTGGAACTAAAACAGCGATATGGCTTGATACAAACTCTTATGATAATATTATTACTTCAACGGTGGTGCAGGGTTCTTTCAATGTTCCTGATATCTCCGGCCTGAACACAATTGAAGGCAAGCCAATCCTGTATTTTTATAACCGGATCAACCTGAATGTTTCGAATCTTAATGTGTCTG
>JAGLIP010000190.1 GCA_023142905.1 Candidatus Aenigmatarchaeota archaeon
CCCGCAAGCCTTAGGGATGGCAAACTTGTATGCGGCACCAAGGCCTTCTTTTTTAACGCGCACCAAAAGCCGTACATTCTTATTTTTCTTAATTATTTTAGAAACAATGTCTGCCGTACCGTCAGGGGAAGAATCATCAACAACAAGAATCTCATAATCTTGCTTCCGTGTCTCAAGAACACCGGCAACCCCCCATAAAAGAGCCTCAATGTTATCTTTTTCATTATATGTTGGGATTATTATTGAAATCATTCAAATCACATGAAAATACCAAACAACCACTCGAATAAGCGCGCAAAAATGTTTTTTTGCGCGCGATTTTCAAACAATGCGGCAGTTATCTTATTTTTAGCAACCGTATTGTCGATATCTACAGCACAGCTTGCCAAAAGCGTATTTTCTTTTTTGTCCTGAAGTATTATAAAGTGTTTTCCTTCAGCCTGATTTTTATATATGAATTCGCGCATCTGATTTGCTTGAATATATAAGTTTTCCTCAGTCTTATTGTCTTTTACTAATCTTAAATATGCGCGCTTGTCATTTGTGTTTGTTATATTAAGATACATTTTATCCAAAAAATAATCACACGAAACAAGAATGCCTGTTTGATTTTTTGATAAATTATCTGAATTTGTTTTTTTAGAAAGATTGCCTACAATAACTTCAATTATTCTTTTTTCTTCATATGTTTTTTCGCCGACAATCTTAACTTTCAATGTAAAATTACCGGAATTTATTCCTTCCTTTATACGATTTTTAAGAACAATTGTTACATTTTCATTTGCAGGAATCAGTACATCATATTTATTTGCATCCCATCCTTTATTCCATGAATCACCAAAATATCCCTCACTTAAAAGTCGGCTTCTATTGTAAACATAAGACTGTATTGTGTAAATTGCATCCGTTTGGCCCGTATTTAAAATCTGTACACTTGTTTGAAATTTATCACCAACAACAACTTTTTGAGAATAATTTATAATTTCTAAAATAATCTTTTTTGGTTCAACAATACTAAAAGTTCCACTCGTTGTTGTTGCCTTTGTTGATTCTGTTTTTTTGCAGTTGTCTTTTATTATGCCCGACACAGACAAATTAAATTCCGTTTTTGCTGATTCAATCCATTCACCATCATAATAAAATGCTTTTGCATAAAACTTGTAATTCCCTTCCTTGTAATGCTTATCGCAGTTGTCTTTCAAAAACACCGGGATTCCCAAAGTCATGTTTGCACCCCTTGAAATGTTTTCAATCTCAAATGCTTCAGCGATTTCTGAGTTATATGGTGTTGTACACAAATTGCTTGAATCCATATCTTTTGAGATGCATTGTGTTTTTCCGGTTTCTATGTGTTTGCTCGAATATGCCACAAACCTAATTTTTTTGTATTTCTCGTTATTTGAAGAAAAATTGAAAAGAACAAGTCCCGCACCCCCAAAACGCATGGTTTTTGGAACCTGTAAAACAGATAATTTGGGGTCTCCAAGGTCCTTCAATCCATTTATATAAAATATTCCGTCACTGTACGAATTATAATTTGTCTTGTTTTCCCCGACAAAAAAGTCAAGGCGCGAATACGCCTTGTAATGCCCCTCAATTGCATCTTCAGGCACACCCCACGAAAAATT
>JAGLIP010000191.1 GCA_023142905.1 Candidatus Aenigmatarchaeota archaeon
ATTAAGGAGCATTATTTTTACCATAAAAACTATAAATTTCAAAAGAATATTAGTGTACTGGGACGTATTGAATGGCCAATCGGAAAAAAAATAACCCCTTTTATGAGGTATATAAATGAAATGGGATTACAATTTGGTTATTCTATAATTGATGACGAAAATAACGTACCATTTACTTTTTTTTATACATCAAATATATCTGTACAACGAGAATTTTTATTACAAGGTAAACTTTTTGATATCGAATTTCCGTATGCAGCATGGGAAGATATTGAGTTAAGTTATCGGTTGAAAACGCGAGGATTGCAGCTTGTTTACAACAAGAATGCCATTGGTTACCATCATCACGATATATCTTTTGCTTCATTTAGAAAACGTCAAGAACAATGTGGGTATGCTGCACATATATTTTATAATATTCATCCCGAGCTAAGAGAATTGTTGGCAATTGATTCCTGTAAGAATCATAATCCTATAATCAAACTTAATTTGAAGTTAGTAGAGTTGTTTTGTTTATTCGCTGAAAAATGTCTTCCAATGAGTTTTCCAAATTTTTATAATCTAATAATGAATCATTATTACAGAAAAGGCGTTAAGAAGTACAGGAGAGATTTTTCGATGAAGATATAATATTCAATTAAAACATAATGCTTTGTTTACATTCAATTCAAAATATTCTTCCCCATTAGTTCTTAATATCCGCAGAGAAATGTCATAACATTCATCTTTAAAATCCCTGGTTTGGACTGCTGTAACCCAACCTGAATTTTTGTAACTTTCTACCCAAAAATGATTAGCCACATCAGGTCGGTTTGTTTTTATTGTTGGTACTATAATTTCATCGTCTCGATTTTTGAACACAAGGTATGTATTCACATTTCCATCCTCGCTTAAGTCGTCGGCTGCCCAACCTGTGAATTCTATATATTGATTCAGTTTTTTGTCTATATGTATTATTTTGCCTTCGTTGGAATATATTCTGTTGTCAACCATATCTATTGACATTATTCCGCCTTTGGCAAGGATTAATGAATCCCAATCTGGCATTGAATTAGAATAGGAGTAAAATACATTAAGCCGAAATCTCTCCAAAATATCAGCATGGTTGCGTACAAAATTCGCATCTGGGTATAATGTTAATAAATTATCGTCATTTATCCATTTGTACTCGATAAGATTATTTGCTATTGATTCTCTTGATTCTAAAGTATTTTTTCCTTCTTTGATGCCTTCTGCATATCCTACAACGATTCCTACAAAAATAATGCCTAGTATAATCCCATAAAGTATAGCCTTTTCTTGGCTTTTGTTATTTTTACACTTAGTATATAAATTAGTTATAATTAAATATACCCCAATAATTCCTAAAGAAGTCAGTGTAACATACCTCGAACTCAATGCTTGTCCAATACCAAATCCAGATCTACCAACCATTAAAGCAGCAGATGATAGAAGTGAAAACAGAACAAAAGATATCCATTTGGTATTTTCAATAATAAATAAATTATTGTGACTAATGATATATCTGTTATTGAGTCCAATTATAAAAAGTATTGGAAGTAATGTAATAACTATTAATCCACTTCCAAAAGCATGACTTAATTCAAA
>JAGLIP010000192.1 GCA_023142905.1 Candidatus Aenigmatarchaeota archaeon
TTTAGTAAGCCTTCTAATTCAAAGTTTTTAAGTAATTTTGAAGCAGTTGGAGGAGTTATATTCACAATCCTAGAGTATTCTCTAACTCCAAGCTCTGTGTAGCAATCTTCAATAAATGGTTTTAAATCGTTAAATATTTTTAACATATGTAAAATTATATTAACACTTTTTTATATATTTAACTGTTAAATATTTTTAACAAGTGTTAAATAATTTTAACAGTTTTATATTATATTTCTGTAATGTTATACATCCTAAATATTACCGCTTTCTAAATCCATGTTATTGTCCCCTGCAGAGTAATTCCATTTACGATGTTGTTTATAAGATGCTTGTTTTTAATCTCTAAAACATTTTTATGGACTAATTTGGAGTTTATTGATATCGTGCCGCAAGTTTGGCTAATTGGGCGTCAAAACTATCTGTTTCTCCACGCAGAAATTTCTGGATTGTGTCGTGTTCGCAAGGACCCTTATTTGCGTGCGCGCCATTAGGACATTCATTGCAATCAGCATATGCTTCTCCGTTAACAGAACATTTTGTGCTAACACCCGTATATGGGTGTTTCCAGTCTACTTTGATTTGATTATCTTTACTACGATAAGCATACCATGCATATGTGCCTTCATCACCAATTACGGCGATATTTAATACATTTCCATTTGCGTTAAGTACTGCATGTTCTAATTTTTCAAATACTTCTTCCGGACGCCCGTAAATATCTATTTTTGGTTCCTTAGTAGTTGTTAATCCCATGTTATTTGTTTAACAGAAAAACTTAAATAACCAGCATATGTTATTTTTCAGAAAATAATTCAACAATCTTAATTGATTCGTCTTTAAATTTTGTCAGGTCTTTTGGCTTTATGTTTTTGGATGGGCGGTAGAGTATCATTTTATTGCCGTTTGCTTGTATTGCTATTTTTTCCTTTTTGCGCTCAAAAAATGACAGGATTTCTTCTTTGAATGTGTTTCTGATTGCGGTTTCGTCACTGCCTTTAAGGAGATATTTCTTTGAGAATATTGGCTTGTTTACAAAATCAATGTCTTTTGAGCCCAAAAGGTCTCCGATTTTGTGGTAAAAATATTCAGGAGTCATTGAAAATTTTGGAAGTTTCATATTGTCTTTTTTTGCAGAAAATACTGTTTGTATGTGGGTTTGGCTGTGCTTGCCGGCACCAACAGTATATCTATAGTCAAAAATTGAGTATTGAATGCCTTGCGCGCTTCCTTCTATAAGGTTATGCGCTTTTTTTGAGTGGCCTTCTGTGAATAGCTTGAATTCGCTTAAAGTTGAAATAAAATCATCAGGGGTTTTTTCACTGAACGAAAGCCCCATCATGTGCGCTTTAGTCTTTAGGTTCTCTGTGCGTTTTTTCTCTGCGCGAACCACAAGGTAGATAATCCCTATAATCGCAGCTGCAACGAGTATAATAATTATTACTGGCCCATCAAATAAGTCCATGCTATTTACTATAACTGCGCGCAAATAAAAAGGTTTTTAGGGTGGGATTTTGGGTGATTTGATTTTGCAAAAACAAGCTAACAATAGCTAACAGGTCATTTTTAAACGCCAGCAAATCAGTAGGTTTTATTAATTTATCC
>JAGLIP010000193.1 GCA_023142905.1 Candidatus Aenigmatarchaeota archaeon
TTTTCAGCTCTATTTCATGGATCGGGATTGGATATGCGGCCCGAAAATTTTCCAGGTTTCCGCTGCTTCAGTCTTGGTCCAAGTTGCTTTTAAGTCTTGGCGCCCAGCTTCCGGCCATTTTCATGGCCGCTTTTTACGGGGTCGAGGTTGTCGGGCTTTTCGGGTTAGCCAACGGCATGGTCAATATGCCCATGAATCTTTTGGGAAGATCCGTGGCCCAGGTTTACTATGCAGAAATAGCCAAATACGGAAAATCCCGGCCGGATAAAATACGCAAGCTGTCCATCTCAATCATAAAAAAAATGTTTTTTGTCGGTATCATCCCCATGGGAGCGATTATGGTTGCCGGGCCGTGGATGTTCAGTTTTGTTTTTGGAGCAGAGTGGCATGATGCAGGTGTTTACGCCAGATTGCTATCTATAGCAATCTTAAGTGGATTTATCACCACTCCGATTGCTCACTGTTTAAATGTTTTAGAGATGCAGGGTTCACAGCTATTTATTAATGTTATTAGAGTAGTCTTAGTTGTGGTTGTATTTATGGCATGTAAAATAATTGGTCTTTCCTCTTTTGTCGCAATTGCGATTCATAGCGTTGCATATGCATCATTTCGAATAGTTGTATTGTCTTTTATACTGATTAGGTTGAAACAATATCAAAAATTTTAAAATGAATGAAACTATTAAAAGGAAAATTCAATTTATTCTTGGCACATTCGGCTACAGCATTAAGCGAGTTGATAGTAAGCCGCTATTGGATTTGCGCTATAAACATAATGATCCGAGACTATTTTTGTACTATGGGAAAAAGCCTTTGTTTATAAATGTACGGATTGAACTAGGCCGTATACGTTTCTTCCCCCTCTCGAAAAAAACTAATCCATTTGTTTATGCTGTGTCGGAAACATTTAATGAAAAAGATACTTTTAATGTTTTAAAATCATGTTTGCAACAATACTACTCACTTGTTCAGCCCGAAAATGCATATGATTGGTTCGGCTTAGAAAAAAAAGATGCCCCCCTGCTATCAGGGGTTCCTGCATGGTTTGCCCCAGAGCCATGGGAGGTATCAACCGTCGATCAAAAAAGGCGTTCTATGGAAAGGGTAAGTAAAAGTGAAAGCAAAAAATGTGGGAAAAAATTATCAGCTTCACATGGTGCAAAAGTATTTGGGCCTGTAACAAGCGAAAAACTACATACTGAAGCTGTTCGGTTTCATAAAACTATGCTTTCTATTGAGAGCAGTGGATTTTGCCGACATGATGGAGCAGATGGTGATATTGAAGCATTGGTATTTGTGCGAGAGGATGGGCAGTGGCGCTGGCAGGTTAGTCGTGGATTGCATCGGCTTGTAGTTCTAACGGCACTATGTTGGCGCCAGATTCCGTTGCGGGTAAAAAATGTTGTTTATCGTCAGGATGCAGATACCTGGCCTAATGTACTGTCTGGGCTTTATACAAAAGATGGGGCTCTCAAGCTGTTTGATCGCATTTTCGACGGAAAATTACCTGCGCTTTTACAACGTTGGATTAAAAGAGGCTAAGAAAATTATAAACCTCCCCGCAGCAAGCTACGGG
>JAGLIP010000194.1 GCA_023142905.1 Candidatus Aenigmatarchaeota archaeon
GGGCATATAGATACCGTTGGTGATGGAAGAGGATTAGAAGAAATTAAGAAATATGTGGGAAAACAAGGCAGAGATGTAAAGCAATTGACATTGATAACCTTTAGTTAGATACCCCGCAGCTTGCTGCGATTGGGTAATTCATTAAAAAAGAATTTTCTGGAGATTTATTTGATATGTTTGAAAAAGTATTATTTGAAATTCAATCCGCTATGAAAATACACTCTTTTATCGAAGGTTATAAGCGAATAGATATACCCGAGTATCCTCCAGAGGCCATAAGAGAAGCTGTTGTTAATGCAATTGTACATAGAGATTATTTTGAAAGAAATACAGAAATATTCATTAAAATTTTCACAGATAGATTAGAAATAAGTAATCCTGCAAATTTTCCTTTTCAAAATACAACATTTGAAGAGATTAAACAAATGCAGTTATCAAAAAGAAGAAATCAACTTATTGCAGATGCATTCGAACAAGTAAAAATGATGGAAAAAGAAGGTCGCGGACTTACGACATTAGGAGAAATGATGAATAAACATGGATTACCGGCACCCATTTTTGAAGTTGGAACTCAAACATTTAAGATAGTATTGCGTAATGCTTCTGAAAATCCCAATATTTTACAAAAATCTCCTTTTAAAAATACAGTTGACTTTGAAGGATTGAATGCTAGACAACAACAACTTATAAATCATATGTCTAAAAATGAAGAACCAATTTCACGAAACGAATATATGGCTCTATCAACCATAACTGAAAAAACGGCAACAAGAGATTTACAGGATTTAGTAAAAAGAACCATATTGGTAAAACAAGGACAAAAAAGAGGTACGACATATCTATTGAGCGTTGATGTTTCTTAAATGTCCCTTAATTTTTATACCCTGAATTGAGGATTAAACCCCAATTCATACATTCTAACAACCAATTATATATTACAACAATATATTATAACACATTATTCGCACAGTACTTCATTAACCTACACTAGCTATGACTTTACACACAAACATTACTTATTACACAAGTCGATTAATACAAAACCTTTTTATTCTGCGTTCACCCTAAATTTATGTTATGAAGCAATGGATTAAAGAGAAGATTTTCCCAAGTATGATTACTGGTATCTCGATGGGTCTTTTATTTATTTTTCTTAATAGGGGTATAAGCGGTCTTGTACTTATATCATCTTTAGGGGCATCAGCATACATCATCTGTGATTATCCAGACATTCGCGCAGCAAAACTCCGAGTAGTTATCATGGCTTATTTTTTTGCAACACTTATGGGGTTTGCAGCAGCACTTTTTTTTAATCAGACAATGGCGATAATATTGGCTGTAGCGTTAACATCAATTTTTATGCTCGAGACAAAAAACTCCCACCCCCCTGCAGTTGGTGCGGCTTTCGCGTTTATACTGGAGAAACATACATTTATAGGTGTTTTAGAAACAATGGCATCTGTTTTGGCGCTATTGATAATTGCAAAATTTTTGATATATCTTTATCGCGAGGAGTTTCATTTGCATAAATTCCACCATGAGTTTTTGAAGTGATTATTATGGGAAGAAAACC
>JAGLIP010000195.1 GCA_023142905.1 Candidatus Aenigmatarchaeota archaeon
AAAATCCGTCAATCTCGTTTTTTGGGTCGGAAATAATAATGTTCATGGCTTCGGGTATTGTCTTGTGCGCGCACAATATATCAAGTCCGTTTTTTATCGCCCACGCACTCATAGGTGTTGTTGTCTCAAAACCGATGCCAAGAAATACAATGTTTGGGTGTGTTTTTTTCAGCGCAATAGCATCTGTTGTTGATTCGACAATAAAAACATCTGCGCCGGATTGTTTGGCGGTTTCCAAGGACACATCACTTCCGGGAACCCTTAACATGTCGCCGTATGTGGCAATCGGGATTTTGTTAAGCGCGAGTGTTACAGCCTCGTCAATTGTCCTTTGGGGTGTGATGCACACAGGACATCCGGGACCAGATACAAGTTTTATGTTTTTTGGGAGCATGGATTTTATTCCGTATTTTGCAATTGTTTGTGTGTGGGTGCCGCAGACTTCCATTATTTTTATCGGATGATTGATTTCTTTTGCGAGAGAGTTTATTTTTGTAATTAGGTTATTTGCCGTCATTAATATTCTCCAGAAGTTTGTTTGTTTCTTGTGCTTTTTTCTTGTCTAAAATCTCGATTGCGAATCCTGCATGAACTATTACTGAGTCGCCGATTTTCGGGGTTATGAGTGTTATTTTTGCTTCTTTTGTTATGCCACCATAATCTATGATGGCGGTTTCGTTTTTTAGTTCAATAACTTTTCCGGGAATTGCGAGGCACATGGGTGTTATTTTAATTTGTATCTTCTTAAAAAATCCGTTTTTTTTTAAACGGAATACTATTTGATTACTTATCAATAATATTTTATATTTTGATTGAAAAGTGATTATAACGCCCTTATGGTTAATATTATATGCACTAAAAACAAATATAATTTAAATTTATTCAATGGGGGTTTAAAATATGAAAAAATTGATATATGGGCTATTGGCGTTTGCATTCATTGCTACAATCGCAACAACGGCATCTTCCGCACCGGATCCACAACTTGAACAGTGCATGTATGCAGAAGTGCAGGTATTTGAGAAAAATCATCTAGAGACATCCGGCTGGATTGAATACATGTATTGGGATTATGACGGCAACTTTCTTGGAAAGGAAAGACTTGACGGCACAACCGGAGAGTGTCTTTTTGATAGCTATGCCGGCGCTTGTGTAGAGCCTGATCCAATTTGTAATCTTGTATAAATGAATTTTTGTGTGCGGCGAGCATAAGTTTGCAATGATTCGCACCTTTTTATTTAAAGGATGCCCATTATTTCTTTTGCTGCAACAATCGGGGTTCCTAAAAATGGGATTCTAAAAAACATTTTTCCTTTAATCCATGAAAATTTTACAAGCCAGCGGTCTGTTCTTTCATTTGCATCGCCCTTTGTCTTTATGCCATTATCCCGGTTTATCTTTTCAATCCTGTGGACGATAAGCTGGTTTTCTGCAACACACAGATTTTCTTTTGTCGGGCAGTTGTAGAGAATTATATCTTCAATTTCAAGAGAATCACTATTTATTCCTTTTATAAATACAACATCGCCGTAATTGAGTGCGGGCTGCATTGAGTTTGAAGATATC
>JAGLIP010000196.1 GCA_023142905.1 Candidatus Aenigmatarchaeota archaeon
AATACGCACCGGAAGACAGAGTATTTGTCTTTGAAGAAAAGCCGGTTGCTTTGTTTTTTTCAATTGTCCATTCAATCATAATAATCTATAAATTATTTAAACAAAGGACTATATATAATTAGTTAATTCTTGAAAAGAAGGATGAAAGGGCCATAGTTTACTTATTAGTGTGAAATAAAGGTTCCTTCTTTGAAGTGATGACTAATTCAGTTTTAAACGGCATAAATGATAAAATGATGAAGGGGATTAAAATGAATGCAAGGGCGGATTATTTCTTTGAGGTATCTTTTGAAGTCGCAAATAAAGTGGGCGGTATTTATACTGTAATCGCATCAAAAGCACCGGTCATGCTTGAAAAATACGGCACAGGATACATCACAATAGGCCCTTGGTTTGACGACAAAAGCAATTTCGAATTTACAGAAAAGGATACAGGCGAGTTTAAAGATATATTCACAAAACTTAAAACCCAGGGAATAAAATGCCGCATGGGAACATGGAATATTGACGGAAACCCACGAGCTATACTTATTGATTTTTCAGCTTTTTCAGAAAAAAACAAGAACCGCATAAAGACTAATTTGTGGAAAAAATACAACATAGATTCTATTCGCGCAGACAGCTGGTTTGATGATCCTGTATGTTTCAGCCATACTGCAGGAATGCTGATTGATGAGATTTCAAAAAAACTAAAGCCTAAAAAATGCGTTGCACAGTTTCATGAATGGATGGCAGGCGCCGGGCTTCTGTATCTAAAGAGCGCAAAATCAAATGTCGGGACTGTGTTTACAACACATGCAACAATGCTTGGGCGAACCATGGCAGGGGTAAATGAAAATCTTCACGCAGAAATTGAATCAGGCCTTAAAAAAGGCATTACTGTTGACCCTCAAAAAGCATATCACTACAGTGTTGAAGCAAAACATTTAACAGAATTCGCATGTGCCCAGAATGCAGATGTGTTTACAACCGTGTCAAAGACAACAGCAAAAGAAGCAGAATATATTTTGGGGAAAAAACCGGATGTAATACTTCCAAACGGGCTTAGCATAGCAAATTATCCAAGCATGGAAGAACTAGCATACATGCACAAACAAAACAAGACAAAAATAATGAATTTTCTTCGCGCGTATTTCCGGCCATATTATGATGTGAATCTCGATGACCCGAGAATAATGTTTATTGCAGGGCGTTATGAATATCACAACAAAGGGCTTGATGTGTTTATAGAATCCCTTGGACGGCTCAACCAAAAGCTTAAAACTGAAAAGAGCGACAAAGATGTCTTTGCTTTCTTTTTGATTCCTGCAGATGCTGACGGGGAAAATGTAGAGGTATTAAAAGATATAACTCTTTTCAAAGAAATCGAGAATTATGTTGACGACCTTCTGCCGGATGTAAAGCATGCCCTTATAAACGCAATTACCCGCGGCAAGGATATACGGGAAGCACTAAAAGAGCACCTGACAGAAAAACGCATACAAGAAATAAAAAAACAGATGCTTGTGTTCCACGCAAAAGAGGGTCAAACTCCTCCTA
>JAGLIP010000197.1 GCA_023142905.1 Candidatus Aenigmatarchaeota archaeon
CCAGTAACGCTAGCTATGTCAGGAGTAGCCGCACCACCAGACACATCTTTATAACCGGTAGATTTCAACACTAAAGAAGCATGGGTTTCGCCAAGAACCCCGCCACAACTTACAGGTGTGATATCACAGCAACCCTCAACAGAAGCATCACATATTGTTATCTTCGTCTCACAGTCCACAATTATTTTTTTAACACACATCTCTTTTGTCCCCTCAACAACTGATTCTTCAATATCCAACAAATTATGCTCTATTTCGGTTGATGCCCCTTCAGCACAAGAACCTGCATAAGTCACAAGTATTCTATCTTCCGTAAGTTCTGCTTCAAACAAATCGGCAAAATTATATTTCTTCACAACCTGCGCCGCCGCCGCATGAGAAACATACTTTAATGAAGACGCCAAGTCAAAAGCATTTGCCTTTGTAAGTGAATTTATATCCGCACAAATAGCCTTATCTGTAACAGATACCCCTGCAAGAAGTACCACACTACCCATTATAAGAATCGCCACAAAAATTAAAATTGTATTTGTTGCTTGAACCATAAAAACACCGAACCATTACTCCAACGCTTCTGCAACTGCAGCCGCAATATCTGTAAAAAAACCGAACTTATCCTTTAACTCCATCAAGGATCCGGTAAAATTATTCATAATAAAAAAAAGCGCAAGAAATCCAAGAGCCATCACAATTAGAGCAACCGCCTGCATCGGTATTTCCATTTCGCCTTTATTTCTTTTTTTAAACATATTGCTTATTTGTTTTTTTGGAATAATAAAGTTATATAAATAAAGCGATTTTTCGCGCTAAAAATATATAGTTATCACTCAAATGAATACAGATGAGAATATTATGCACTTCTGACTTCCACAGGAGCGACAAACTTGTAAAAAACATTCTTAAAATCCTAAATGAAAAAAATATAGATGTTTACATAAATGCCGGAGACTTTCTTTCAAATGATTTTGCGCGCGCTTTTTTCAAAAAACTTAAAGTTAAGACATTTGTGGTTTCGGGAAATTGGGACTGGGACTTAAAATACAATGGAAAAATAGTATCTATTCTTGAAGACGAAATTGAGAAATATAAAGGATATTGCTTTCTTGGCGCAAACCCGGATTTTGCGAATTCCAAGCATCTCTTAAGCCTCACAAAAAACATACCTGCTGAAAAACTCATATTCATATCGCACTCGCCGCCGTATAAAATACTTGATAGAATGTGGAACGGTGCGAGTATTGGTTTTGTAGAATACACAGAATTTGTCAAAAAGAAAAAACCACTACTTCATGTGTTCGGTCATATACACGAAGATAACGGCTTCAAAAAAACAAAAAACACGCTCTTTGTAAATGCCGCACTCGCAGCATCGAAAAAAGCATACATTGTTGAACTTCCGTCAAAAAAAATAGAAACGGTGATGCTTGATGAGTAAACTATTTTTTCCAAAACCATTCAAAGAAAGATATAATGCGATTCTTGGGAGTGAAACCGAAACATTCTACGAATACTGCGAAAAGCCAT
>JAGLIP010000198.1 GCA_023142905.1 Candidatus Aenigmatarchaeota archaeon
CATCCCACATAAACATTTTATATGTTGTCAGATCTTGAGCATATAACACCCCAAAGAAAACAAACAACAAAATAAACAAGTAATTTTTTTTAACAAAATCAGATATTTTTTCAATCATACAACTATTAAATCTCAAAAGTTTATATAAATCATATTAAGCCCAACAAATTATTTTTTAAAGTCCGTTATAAAAATTAAAGCACTATGGCTTCAAAGGCAGACCCGTGGGATAAATATTACAAAAAAGACAAAACAACCGTAAATATAATCGAAAAAATCAACAAATTATATTTCAGTGTGGTTTTTGAACATTACTTTAAACAATACACACCGAAGATTAAAGATACTAAAATTTTAGAAGCCGCGTGCGGCTCAGGACTTATGTCCTCGCGCCTGTCCAAACAAGGGGCAGACACATATCTTCTGGATTTTTCTGCATATGCGCTAAAAGATGCAGGCAAAAATTTCAAAAATAACAAACAGATGTTTTTAGGCACAAAAGCAGACATAATGAAAATGCCGTTTAATGACAACACATTTGACATTGTCTGGAATCAGGGAGTTATTGAGCATTTTGATAAACCTGAAAAAGTAGTCAAAGAAATGATGCGCATAACAAAAAAGGGCGGTGTGTTAATTATTTTTATTCCTGCATATTTATCCCCGCTGCACATCATATATAACATTCTTTTGACCACAAAAACAATAAATTTATGGCCTTTTGACAAACAAAAATTTTTCAAGACAAAAGAATTAAGGGATATTGCAAAAGATCTTGGTTATTCTAAATTTGTCGCAAGGCGCCTGCCGCGTACCTTAGGGTTGTCCTCGGCATTAATATTAAAAAAATAAAAAACTTAAAAAATTATAATCACAAAAACAACAACAAAAAGATATAATTAATATGTGAAGGTCTATTTATGAACGCGAAAAACATTAAAAAAATAAAAAACACACTTGTCCTTCTTTCATATAATGAAATAGATGCACTAAAATTACTGCACCCTAAAATCCCTTTTGATTGCGCAGATGAAGTTTTCGCAATAGACCCGGGTTCTACTGACGGCACTCTTGAATTCTACAAAAAGAAAAACATCAAATATTATATACAAAAAAAGCTTGGAAGAGGAAAGGCATTTGTTGAAGCATTAAAGCATGCCCAAGGAGAAAACATAGTATTTTTCAGCACAGACGGAAACGAAGACCCTAAAGATATCCCCGCTCTTTTTCGCAACCTTAAAAAAGGATATGATTTAGTCATTGCAGGCAGGTTCATACACAAAAAATCAAAAAGTGATGACAGCGATGATCCCACAAGAATAAGAAAAGCATGCAATATTTTATGCAGCGGGCTTGCAAATATAATCTGGCGCACAGGAGTCTATGATGCCATAAACGGATTTCGCGGATTTAGAAAAGGCGCAATGATAAAGATGAATCTTGACGCCCCAAAACATGAAATAGAATATCAATCCACTATA
>JAGLIP010000199.1 GCA_023142905.1 Candidatus Aenigmatarchaeota archaeon
TTATCTTTTTGCATAAATGTTATATCATATCATATTATATAAAAATGCTTTGCCACCTATCTAGTTTTCTTGTCTTTCTAAAGTATTCTCTTGATAAAGTCAAGACTATATGCGCGGAGTACCTTAGAATCCCATTATTAAAAAGAACTCAAATTTTATTGAATTTATCTCGTGGTTATTAAGGGCTTGTCTTTTACAATGACTGTGTGCTCTGCCTGAGTTACCGTTCCACCCATAATTTCTTTCAATATGTTGTATTCGTAAATAGAACCAACCGAAACAAGTTCCCGGATTGCACGGTTAAGAAGAATTCCTTTAGGATTTTTTATCCAACGCAGCGCGAACGGAAGCCCTGAAAATTGTTCTTTTGCGGCAGACAGTACCTGCCTTGCTGCATTCATGCGAACTGCGTGCTGTTTTTCAAACATGTATATGCGGACATCACGGCCTTCTTTTATTGATCCCCCACCATCTGTTAAGAAAGGTTCTATTGCAATAACATCATTTTCTTTTAAGATTTCTTTTATGCCTGTTCGCACATTGGGGATAATAAATCCTGTATGGAGCTGATATCGCTTAAGCTTGTGGCCCGTAAGGTTGCTTACCGGTTTGAAACCAAAAGAGGTTATTTCAGACTCAATAACTTCGCTTATTTCAGAAACAGGCCTTCCCGGGGTTGCCAGCGAGAGCGCTTTTTCAAGTGCTTTTTCAATTACTGAAACCATTTCTTTTTTGTCTGGGTCAAAACATACTGTGTATGCGGAGTCTGCAATATATCCATCTACATGCACGCCCATATCTATTTTTATAACATCTTTTTCACCAAAGACGGTTTTTTCATTTTCATTTGGTGTGTAGTGTGCTGCAATGTCGTTTATTGAAATATTTGTAGGGAATGCGACTAAGCCGCCTTTTTTTCTTATGATGCTTTCTGTTTTTTCGGCAATTTCAAGAAGTGATGCGCCGGGGACTATCAATTTTTTTGTTTCTTCTCTTGTTTCTTTTAATATTCTTCCGGCAGTTATGTAATTATTGTATGTTTTTTCGTCCATAAGACCCAACAATATTCATTTTATGGGAATATATATAAAGGATTGCAAAAAAGACAGGCATATGCACATCAAAAAGAGTGTTCTGGCAAGAAAATTTTTGCTTCTTATAATCGTTCTTTACGCATTTCTTGTGAGTATAAAACTTATGGGGCATTCTTTTAAGTTTTTTGGAATTGATTTTGCAGAGGGTCTTTTTGCGCTTACCGCAAACCCTGTTGCCGGTCTTTTTGTCGGAATTCTTGCAACAAGCGTTATTCAGAGTTCTTCATCAACAACCGCGATTGTTGTGGGGTTTGTTGCGGGGGGTCTTTTAGATATTACTTCGGCAATTCCTATAATTATGGGGGCAAATGTGGGGACAAGTGTTACTAATCTTATTGTTTCCTTAAGCCATAGTAAAAAAGGCGGCTATTTCAAAAAGGCAT
>JAGLIP010000002.1 GCA_023142905.1 Candidatus Aenigmatarchaeota archaeon
AACGAGGCAAACATTACATTCAGGCTGTACAATTCAACATCCGGTGTGAATACAACAACATACACAAGCCCCGTAAGAGCAATAACCTGGAAGGTACCTGACGGAATATATTTTTACAATACGACAATTACTGATGCCGCAGGGCATTTGAACACAACACAGGCAAGAACCATAATCCTTGACACTGCAGCGCCTGCATGGTCCAACAACGCAGTATCAAACAAGTCAGGAAATTATTATTTCAATATCACCTGGGCTGACACTAACCCAGACACAACCCAAATTGAGCACAACTTCACAGGAACATTTGCCAACTACACGGTGGCACCAAAAATCGGCAATGTTTATCAGTACAACTACACAGGACTGCAATCTGCAACATATGCATACCGATGGTACGCTAATGACTCAGCAAGCAACATTAATTCAACAGGCCGGTGGATTATTTATTTGCCGGACATCACATCGCCTGTAATTGCCATTATATCTCCAGTAAATGAATCGGTGCTTACAGCAGGCACAACATCAACAATGATTAATATAACAACAGACGAAAATGCCGCATGCCGCCACAACACAACCAATTTAAATTACGGGAATTCAACAAATTTCACAATCACCGGAAACCTAAGTCACGCATTCTTCTATGATGGATTAAGCAACGGAAACACATATAATTTATACTACTGGTGCAATGATACCGCAGGCAACATCAACGCAAACGCGGCACACCATGTCTTTTCTATCTCTTCAACCGCCCTTTATTGCGGCGACGGTTCATGCAACAACGGCGAGACATGCTCGACATGTTCTGCAGATTGCGGGACATGCTCCTCCGGCGGTGGAGGCGGAAGCATTGTAATATCCACGGCAATACCTAGTGTTAATACAATAACCGTCTCGCCTGGTGAGCCTTTAACAAAGATAACCGTAAACTTCAGGAAGTCCCTGTCCAATCCGGCAATAATTACAGTAACTATGTCTTCTATTGCTGCCCCGGCTCCCGCAGGCATCCTGTACCGATATGTAAACATCACAAAGCAGAACTTCGACAATCCCGATATTAAAAACGCAACAATTGTGTTCGGAGTAAACAAGAGCTGGATAAGTGAAAACAACATATCTAAAATATACATGACACGGTATAACGGCACGGCATGGATCCGGCTTAACACCATGCTTGTTACATCAACAGGCGGCTATAATGAATATGTGGCGCACACTTCTGCATTCTCTTACTTTGCCATACTCGGAGAAGCCGAATTGCCCGTTGTTGAGGAGAACCCTGCATCAACAAACAAGACCGCTTCACAGATAAATGTTCTTGAAGGAATGCCGGATAAACCCCGTGGATGGTCTGCTTTAATCATCACAGTCCTTGTGATTGCAGCAGGTTATATATATTATTTGCGAAAGAAAAAGCATGATGCTCTGCACAAGGATGTTTTTGAAAACACGCCGATTGATAATGTGTACGAACCGGCACAGAAAGAAATAAATACGGGTGAACCGCCACAGAACGATTTTGAAAGAAACATGAGCGATCTTGACCGGCTTCTGAAAAAAATGAAGGATGAAAAGAATTAAGAAATTTTGGAAAAACTCAGTAAAAATAATAAAGAACCCAATCGCAGCAAGCTGCGAGGTATTAAACACCTATGGGAATAAACAAAAAACCCAAAAGGAAATGGTGATATGAATGAATGACTGTATTTTTTGCAAAATTGTCAAAGGCGAAATACCCGCATTAAAAATTTATGAGGATTCTGATTTTATCGGCTTTCTTGATGTAAATCCACGATTCATAGGACATGCACTCATAATCCCAAAAAAGCATCTAGAAACAATCCTAGATATTGATAATAATCAGATAGGGCACATGTTTGAAATCGTCCAAAAAGTCGCAAAAACAATAACAGAAGCACTTGATGCAAAAGGATTTAACATCGGAAACAACAACGGCCAGATTGCAGGACAAGCTGTTCCCCACGCGCATGTGCATATAATGCCGCGATACGAAACAGACGAACACCATGCCGGTTTTGAAGCAGCATTCAAGCCAAGCGAAGATGCAAAAAAAGAGCTTGAAAACACACTTAAAAAAATAGGAACAATTGACCCCGTTGAAACAAAAACACCCACACCCGACCCCCCAAAACCCGAAACAAAAAAAGATGAAAACCTTGATTTCGCATTCGATGACAACATAGTAATGAGCAAATTTGATGGATAAAAATGATTCTGATATTACCAAAAAATACAGAACAAATCACAAACTTGTTGTACCTCATCAATAAAACACTTATAAATCTTAAGCAACAATTATTCTTAGTGAGTAATATGGGTGAATACCGGATTATCCGATAAAACTGAAATTTCAATTAGCCCAAAGACTGTTTCTTATTTAAATTTAAAAAATACACATTTAGGTAGGTGTTATAATGTCAAAAAGTGCATACAACCATAAAAATTTAGAAAAAGAGATTCACGATTACTGGAAAAAAGAAAAAATTGCAGAAGAGATTACCTCTTTCGGCAAAAGCAATAAAAAGAAATTCTATCTTTTAGACGGCCCCCCATACGCAAACGGGCTCCCTCACGCAGGCCATGTCATGACAATAGTCTACAAGGATATTTGGGGAAAATTAAAAACCATGCAGGGCTACGATGTCTGGTTTCAGCCGGGTTTTGACTGCCACGGACTCCCCATAGAAAACAAAGTAGAAAAAGAAATGGGCGTCACATCAAAAAAAGACATAGAAACAAAAGTCGGTGTTGAAAAATTCATAAACAGATGTCGCAATTTTGCACACACAAATCTCACAGACTGGATGAATTTCTATAAGCAAATCGCTGCATGGAAAGGTTGGCTTAATCCATATCTTACATACCATAACACATACATTGAATCCGGTTGGTGGACAATAAAGACACTTTATGAAAAAGGTCTCATGGTCGAAGGCAAAAAACCAATACACTGGTGCCCAACATGCGAAACATCTATTTCAGGGTATGAAGCAACAGACGCATACAAGGATGTAACAGACCCATCAGTCTACATAAAATTCCCAATTAAAGGCAAAAAAGACGAATTTTTCCTCGCATGGACCACAACGCCCTGGACGCTTCCTGCAAATGTTGCTCTAGTTGTCCACCCTGACGAACCGTATGTCAAAATAGAAGTCAATGAAGAAAAACTCATTTTCGCAAAAAAGCTCCTAAAAACAGTGCTTGAAAAAAAGAAAATAAAAGATTACAAAATACTTGATGAATTCAAAGGCAAGACTCTTGAAGGGACAAAATACGAACCGCTTTTAGATGTGCCGATACAAAAAGACACGCACAAAGAAGAGTCAGCCCATAAGGTTATTTTATCCATACCCATTCTAAAGAAAGTTGTTGCATCAAAAGTCCAGTACAAAAAAGATATTGTGGTAAAAGACGACGACGAGAATTTCGGGCATATGGTAACAATGGATGCAGGAACTGGCATTGTCCACTGCGCTCCCGGCCATGGTGCTGAAGACAATAAAATCGGAAACCACTACAACCTGCCCGCAATATCCCCTGTTGATGATTCCGGATGCCTCACAGAAGCCGTTGGGGAATTTAAAGGCCTTTTTGTAAAAAAAGCAGACAAAAAGATAATAGAAAAACTCGAAAGCACAAACAGGCTTTTCCTAATGGAAAAAATAACGCACAGCTATCCATTATGCTGGAGATGCAAAGCGCCGCTAATATTTAGGCTTTCAAACCAGTGGTTCTTCAAAATAAAGCCAATAAAAGAAAAGATGCTCTCAGAAAATAAGAAAACAAATTGGCTTCCGCCATTTGGGACTGAGCGGATGCAAAACTGGGTTGCGGAAGAAGAAGACTGGTGCGTTTCAACACAAAGATATTGGGGAATTCCAATTCCATTATGGCGATGCGAAAAATGCGAAAAGACAACCGCAATAGGCTCTAAAGAAGAGCTTGAAAAAAACATGGAAAACAACATCAAATTAGACGACCTTCACAAGCACATTGTGGATAAGGTCATACTTAAATGCTCTTGTGGCAGAAAAATGAAAAGAATCCCGGACATCATAAACATCTGGGTTGAGTCAGGTATAGCCCCTTGGGCGTCTCTAGGTTATCCTCAAAATGACAACGGCCTTTTTGAAAAATTATATCAAGTCGACATGATTGACGAATCACAGGACCAGATTCGTGGTTGGTTCCATGCGCTCCTGTTCATGGGTGTCGCAACATTCGGCAAAACATCATACAAATCAGTCTCGCTTAACGGCTGGACTTTGGATGCCAAAGGCGAAAAAATGTCAAAATCCCTAGGCAATGTGGTTTCCGCAGACGACTGCATGGAAACACTCGGTGCAGATGTTTTGCGGCTCTACAACTGCCACAACATAGCTCCATGGGAAACACAAAAATTCTCCCTTGAAAAAGCAAAAGACCTTTTTAAGGTCATGAATGTTCTCTCAAATCTCATGAACTTCATAGACATGTACGACCTAAAAACAAACATAAAAGAAACAGAACTAAAATTTGTAGAAGATCGTTGGCTACTGTCCCGACTGAACAGCACCATCAAAGAAGTAACAGATGACTATGAAAATTTCAGATTTCATTTTGTCGGAAGAAAAATAGCGGATTTCATATTAGAAGATTTTTCAAGATGGTATATGAAGCTTGCAAAAGAAAGATTCCAAAGAGGAATAAATGAAAAAGATGCAAATTACTGCATTATGCACACAATAAGCCAAATGATAAAACTCATGGCCCCTATATGCCCTTTTATAACAGAAAAAGTATACCTTGAGATTTTTAAGAGTGTTGAAAAGAAAAAATCAATACACTTATGCGATTTTCCAAAAGCAGACACAACAAAAATAGATTTAGCTCTTGAAGAGGAAATGAAAATCGTAGACAAAGTAACAGAAATCGTCCATGCAAAAAGGCAGGAAAATTCAATCCGATTGAAATGGCCGATAAAAAAAATAACACTTTCCGGAAACGCGGTGGTAAAAAAAACATCAAAAGACCTAAACGCACTTTTAGCATCCCTCTCAAATTCAAAAGAAGTCGTATTTGAAGATTTAAAACTTCAGATTGTAGCCGCACCAAACTACCCGGTTTTAGGTCCTATTTTCGGCAAAGATGTTTCTAAAGTTGTTGGATTAATCAAAAAAGAAAATCCGGAAAAACTAAAAAAAGCACTTGAAAAAGGAAAAACAAAACTTAGGAACTACGAAATAACAAAAGACATGGTTGAGCTAAAAGAAATCCTGCCCGAAAGCCTTGTTGGTGGGGGTTTTGAAGGCGGTGTTGTTGTGGTTGACATTTTAAGAACCCGTGAGCTTGAAGAAGAAGCGCTTATAAGCGAGCTTGTAAGAATCGTGCAGGTAAAAAGAAAAGAAGCAGGCTTGAAAATCCAAAAGACAATTACATTATACATAAAAGGCCCGAAAATGCTTGAAAAATGGATTAAAAAAATAGAAGAAGGCACAAATTCAAAAGCTATTTTCAACAGCGTACAAGGACAGACAAAAGAATCATTTGAATTCGAAAAAGAAAAACTGGAATTTGGATTTTAATATTAGTGTTTTCATCATTGGATGTTATAATTATGCCTCACTGTGTTGCAGATATACTTGAAATGCATATGGCTGGTATGCTTCCGGCAGTAGATGAAATAGACCCATGTACAAAAGAATACCTGCAAATAAAAGACAGTATTGAAGCTAGCGGATATCTAGCTAAATACTTGACAGAAGATAAAAATGGAACGCGGTACAAAAAAATAGAGATATGCACAAACACTGCCGAAGCACAACACATAGCCACACTGTGGCTGGAAAACAAAGAGCTCAAAACAACTATACTTAAATGGTATATAGAACTCAAGGCTGAAGAACGCCAGCAAAACATGGAAAATCTTACAGCCATGCTTTATAGAAAATATCGTGCAACCACGGAAATAATTTCTTCGGATAGCCCTTAAAAGGTAAAGTCACCAGCAATATAAAATACGAAAAATAAAAATGAAACAAAAAAACTATCCTAAATTACAGTCCATAGGATTATATCATGGCCTAAAAGCGTGTCAAAAAACTGTATGAACTGGTTCCCCAAATGCATGCCTGTTTCGTTATTGCAGAAAGTATTGTATATGAAGAATAAAGAATCCATCGGAGCAGAACTCATGAGTATTAAGCCCAAAGGGAATAAAACATATTGCTATCAAATTAAGTATTGATCTCACAAGTGGGTGTTTTGTGTTGTTTGTAAGTTGCATAACATCTCAATGGCTCGCCTCAGATGCATCAAAAATAAGTCATTAAAGGGAAATGCTGTTTCGCATGCATCTTTAACAGTAACAGAATCGTTGGTTTCAATTCCATCGAAAAGACCGCTTTTCTTATATATCTCATAACCCTTAGGATCTTCCTGTTTATAGATAGATATAAAATAGGAAAGCAATTTATGCGGATTTATATTATTGCTGCGGATATGTTCATATAAATTTAAATCAGTATCATTTTTTATATTTTCGATAGAAAAATCACGGACAACATCAACGAAACCTAATCTCATCAGTTCCTTATTTGTTGTTTTATTTGCAAGCCCATGAATTCTATGATACAGGTATAAAATGTCAAAAGACTTATATTGAATTAATTTTTTGAAATTTCGATCAAAATTATCCTGGCCGGGATATAATCTTAAATAAAGTTCCAGTTTTGGAAGATTCATTATAGCTTCAGGTATTTCTGAATCAAATTCTCTTATGTTCTCAAATACATCCTCCAGGAATATTTTGAATAGTTTAGTCAATTCAATTGGATTAAATTTATCGATATCTGGCCACAGAGCCGTATCTATAAAATCATCAACATAACGTATGGCCGCCACAGTATTGAATGCGCTTTTAACAAAATGTTTATATTCTGCATTGGGTGATTTGGTTTTTGTATATTTCTTTACTAAACTGTATGTACGATGATAAGAAGAAATCATTCTATTCATGCCGGGAGGTATGAACGATTCGAATTGTTCCGGAAAATGTTTTAATATGGCAGAATCAATTTTTTGTGTTAGTTTATCGATGCTAATTCTTTCATTGTCTTCTGTTCTAGCATTTAATTGGTACTTTATCTGCTGTCTAATTAATTGTTCAAGTGAGGCATCAAAATATTCTTTTTTACAGTTCGGTGTATCAATATTTCCATCTTTCACATATGTCGCATATCTGCATCCGCCAAAACATAGAGGCAAATATTCACATTCTCTGCATTGTTTGTTTTTCCATAATCCGAGTTTATATGACTTGCGGTAATCTTTAACGCCGGTTATTAAAGTCCCTACTTCAAAGCCTTTTTTGCCGATGAATGCAGGGCACTTGTAAATAATACCATTAAAATTTACCACATATGTATCTGTATTCTCTACGGCACACATTATTGGTTCGATCTTAGGGGTATTATATCCTCTTTTTAGTATCTCACCCCTCAATAAAATGCTTGCTTCTGTTATCCATGATTCATTTGTGGTCATACAACCTGCTTTATATTTGATTGATGAATAATTGGTTTTTGGTGTGTTCATTACAGGATCAAACTTTATGGACGCAATTTTATTGGGCGTAATTCCTTCATTTAACAGATAGTCAAGCAGAAGTGGAAATTGTTCGTAGTTTTTTCTTTCGTAATTCCCCCCGATATTTATTTTCACAAGGTCAAAGGTATCTTTGATATTCTTTATGATATTGTTAAAGCTCCCTTCTCCTGACTTATAAGGTCTATAATGATTGTGGATTTTTGACGGTCCATCCAAAGTTATCTTGACACTTTCAAGACCTAATGGTACCAAAGTCTCTGCAATGTGCCTTGTAAAGAGCGAGCCGTTGGTTACAAGAGTAAAACTGTATGTTGCGACCCGACCGGCAACAAATGAGTTTACACCCTTAGAAATATATTTTATAAGTTCGATGCTTAATAGTGGCTCACCACCATAAAAATCTAAGATTATCTGTTCCTTCTTATCTGTGAATTTTTGTTTGATGAACTCTATTAGTTGGTCTGCTGTTGTGTCTGACATGTATAAGGTGCCTTTTATATCATCTTCATAACAGTATTTACATGCAAAGTTGCAGTCCAGATTAAGCACAACCGTTATGTTTAATATTTTATTATTTTTATTGATTTCATCGAATAATTCTGATACGGATTGTTTTTCTTTCTCTATATCCTGCACCACCATCCCGATTTTTGATAAAGATTCTTTTTCTGGTTGAGTGAGAGTGTCTTCTTCTATAGCTTTGAATGTACTTTCACTTATAGTGGCTATTGATGCATTTTTTGTAGAAAAAAGTAGCAAGTGCCCTGGTTTTTCTTTGCAGGGATATATTTTCAAATAAGTAGAAACATTCATAGATTCACCAAATATTCAGATACATCATAAGGTTTAGATTCTGTGTATCATCCGAATGCAATAAACGCACCAAAACAAAAAATAGTAATCAATTCTTTTGTCCTGGTCAGCCCTTCGTCAATCACTTCAATTGTCCTTCCTTTTATTTATATATTTATCACCTGAATGGCATGAATGCACCATAACAGCAGAACATCGTATTCAATTTTGTCCTGGTCAGCCCTTCGTCAATCACTTCAATTGTCCTTCCTTTTATTTTCATATTATCACCCCGAATCAATTAATTCTATTATTATATATTATACCACTAAACTATAAATACTTATATGTATCTTGCGCCGTAGAATTCATCCACACAATAACCGCCCGCATCCGAACAGACCCGCACGGGTTGTCATGAAACAAGATACAATTTATGGGTTTCAAGCTTTTGAAACAAGTTTCAAAATATACAAAGTTCGTAAATGATGCTTTTGTTCATTACATATATAGGTCTTAAAAAAATAGAAAAATTCATAGGATTGCCTAACGGCCATCATATAGATTATTTTTTTTGTATCTTAATTCTGCTTACTTCCTTTGTTGCCATCATTTATCTTCAAGTAAAAACACAAGTTAACTGCGGCAAGCATAATTCCGCATACGAACGCAAGCCCGAACCCGAGAGTCTGCAATATCCAGCCGCCTAAAGGCAGGCCAAAAACAACTCCAAGACTTCCAAGCATACTTTCAACAGAACCTGTCGTTGCCCTTATGTCTGAAGGGATATTCCTATGTACATAGGTCATAATTATAGGTAAAAACAAACCAGATAAACTTCCGAAGACAAGAAATAAACAGATAGCAACAATAAGGGAGCCTGTAAAATAAAAAGAAGTATACAGCAACATAGACAAGACCATGTTAAACACAAGGACATTCTTTTCCGTCTTAAGCAATTTCAGTAATTTTCCGCTGAACTGTGGGGTAAAGATCATAGCAAATGCAAAAAACATCATTAACAACCCGAAAAGATACGCAGGCATTCCGAGCGAAAGAAGATAAGGCTGTATCGCATAACCTCCGACACCAGAATTGATTCCTGCAATCAATGTTCCCAAAAATATCCATAACAAAACCATATTGCTCTTGATATATGATATCGCATCCTTTGATATGTCATATGTCTTCCTAAAAGAGCTAAAGACGGTTATTTCTTTTTTTCTCTCAAAACCCTCAGGACCACAGACAAGAGTGTAAAAAGACAGGATAATAAAAAAGATTCCTGTAAGATACCACACATATGTCACATCAAGATATATCAGATAAGTCGATATACCAAAAGCGATAAAGCCCCCAATAGCAGTATAACTCTGTATATTTGAAAAAATTTTCTGCATATCTTTATCAAAACCGTTCTTCTTAGCATGATCAACCATCCATGCCATCTCGGCTCCGCTTGAAAGTGTGCTTGCCCCCCCCATTAAAAACACAAGTACCAGAAGGATATAGAACGAACTGGATGCTGCCAATAATATTGCCAATATACCACAAAATAGATAACTCAAAAAAACAGACAGCTTCCTACCATATATATCAGCTATGGCTCCTGTAGGAATCTCAAAAAGAAACTGTGAACCTACCCAGACAGCAAACAATATGGAGTTCTGAAAATAATCAAACCCGATAAGCAAAAAATAGACCATTATGACCGGAGTTACAAAACCGGATAGCCCAAAAAAGAAATTCTGCACATAAAAAAACTTAAGCTTTTCATAATGTAAAGGTTTACGGAACATAAGATTACGACTCCTCTGAATCACAAAAGAATATATCACCTATTTGATTATAATTCTTATAAATTAGACGCTGTAGAAATTCTGAGTCTACCATAAAATAACTACATAACAACCGAAAAAAATTGTGTAATCTCGGTGTAAATTTTTTTGTACAAAAGCAACAACCGCGGGTTACATCGAATAAAAATGAAACAAAAAAAACTATCCGAAATTACAGTCCATAGGCGTTATGCCCTGACCTAAAAGCGTGTCAAAAAACTGTATGAACTGGTTCCCCCAATTGCATGCCTGTTTCGCTATTTCAGAAATTATTGTGGATGAATAAAAAAGAAGAATAACTGCGGCAAAAGCAAAAAGAATAACTAAAATTACCCAATTTCCCATCAAATCAAGAGAGGCTTTTCGTTTCATAATCGATCACGATAGATATGGTTCTAAAAACATATAGGTAAAATACAAAAGAAACGTTATAATTGCGACAACAAATATAATCCCGCGCATAACATCCAAAAATACTGTCGTCCCTTTTGCCGATTGTCCAATCATTGTTTGTTTATTTGTTTTAGGTTACATATAAATATAACCACACACCATAAGTATTTATGAAAGATGCAAAGGGCGAGCTGGCTGTAAATACTATGATTTTAATGGCTTTAGGCATATTGGTTCTTGCATTAATTGTAATACTTATACTTCAATGGAAAGGAGATATGATAAGTCTGGTAAGCGGGGTCTTAAAACCTCCGGCAACACCTTGATGTGTGATTATAATGACGAATAAAGCAATGAGCTCGGCAATGTATGTTGTAATATGCCTTGTAGTGATGTTAATAGTGGCTGTTCTTGTGCTTACAATAGCCAACAACGGTATCACTGAAGGTGGCGGTAAAATGATAGAAATAATCACCGGAACAGACATACCGATTATTGAATAGTTGATTTCATGGAAATGAAGATTATAGCGTATATAGTCATTTGTATGTTCGTGCTACTGGCGCTATGGAACTTTGTTGCTCCAAAAATAGATGCAAGTTCACCCGCATTTAATATTTTTGGAACTCTTTTCGGAAAAGATGATGACGGCAACCTAAAAGCACCAAATACGCAATGCTATAGCGAATGCTCAATGGAAATACTTACCTCTGGCGAATCATTGGAATCTTGCCTGGCAAACAAAGAGGACTGTAATTGATAAAAATATATCGTGATTTATATGCAACGCAAAGGAGACTTATCCGGCGGGGGATTAAAAAAGGTAATTACAATAGTGATTGCTCTTGCAATAATAGCCCTCATTGGTGTCGCCGTCATGAATATTATGGGTGCTGGAGATACAAAAATCAAAGACACAGAACTTTCTTATATGAATGCGGCAAAATGCGAAGCCCAATGCGCTTTATGTACGAAAGCACCATGTTACTGCGAACTAGATTCAAAAGAAATTGAGTGTGCCTAATAAGATTTTACAAACATTCTAAAATGTGTTATTTTCTTACCGCATGAATATCTTCAAGCTTCTTTTTCAGCATGTCAACAGCAATATCTACATCTGTCTCCGTTGTAGCACCGGTGCACACAACTTTGCCCGAATTAAAAATCAAAAATACAACCTTTGGCTTATCGTGTCGATACACCAAACCCGGAAATTGTTCGGGTTCGTATTCGCACTCGCCAAGTTCAAACACAATTTTATTCAAATCAAGTTTTACACCAAGGTTTGCCGAAGCCACAATATTTACAATAGCCGTATCTGTTTTTCCGGCAACATCAATACCTATTTTTTTAAAGTCTTCCAGTGCCTGAGCAATTGATTTTTTCGCGGAATCATAAGATTTTGCGCCTGAACAGATTATCTTTCCTGTTGTAAACACAAGAGCGGATGCCTTTGGTTCTTTAACCCGGTATACAAGACCCGGAAAAGATTCCGGCTCATATTCGGCACCATCAAGATTTGCTGCAAGCATCTCTAAAGAAAATTTTGTGTGTGTATCCGCAGATACAACAATATTTTGGATTTTTATGTCATTTTTAACAATAACCTGTTTATCCTCAGATACAACAATATTTTGAACCTTTACATCCTTTTTGACCATAAAATCACCCAATAACTGTTATGTAAGATTTATAGCATAATTCATTTATAAAGGAATCATTGAAATAGCTTAACTATTTCGCCTTTGGCGAGCTTGACATCTTTTATTGAAAGAGGACTGTCACAATGTTGACATACTCCTTTACTTCTGCCCCAGCGCCAATCAAAAAGCCCGTCGCATTTAGAACAAATAACTGTTACATTCAAAAAATCACCAGCAAAAACATATATCGATACCTCGATACAAAACTATATTCTTCAAACTTTATAAATACCTATGCTCGAACATATATAATGTCGTAAAACAATGTAATCTTAGATAATAATATTTCATAGGTAATTATATGGAAATAAATGAAGCCGCATCATCCTTAATATATGTAATTTTTTTCGCAGGGTTCTTAACAATTATATTCGCCCAAAACATATGGTTTAACACAACAGTTACCGGTCTTGATGTGGTTGGTGACTTTGAGATTGACATTGCAAACGAGTTCGCCCAAAGTCCCTGTTTTGCCGCAAAAGATGCACAGGGACTAACACTTTTGAACACGCTTGATGCAGATGCGCTTGACGGCGCAACTAAAGCCATCACAATTACCAACAGGGATTCAGTTACATATAACACAAACCATGCAGAATTATTGGATAAAATCTGTTTAGATACAAAAGAATACTATTACTATATAGAAATCTACGACTCAGGAAACCCAACCCCTCAATGGATTTTCGGCAACAGTTCAGAACTGTATTATGTATACCCTGAAGGATGGTTCCAAGAAACAAGAACCGCCCTTATAAAACAAGGAACAACAACAACACAAATCATAATAAAATACGGCTTTGGCACGAGAAAGCCCATAATATATAAAGGAGTGCTATCCGGCAACCAATATACCTCATACCCAATGCTTGGTCACTAAGAAATATGAACTGTGATTAGATGAAACAAAAAAAAGCGCAGATGTCCCTGCCAATTTTAATGGTAATATTTTTCGTGGTATGTATTATAGCACTCACATTTGCACTAATTGTCGCAAAAAGTGTTGTCATCTCTAAAGAATATGTAAGAAACGAAACAAGTGCGGATACAGCACTTTATGCTTTTTTGAATGACAACACATGCGCAGAAACAAAAATTACAAACGCAGAAATAATATCTTTAGGGCTTGCACAAAAAGTTCACGCCGATGACGATATTGAAATAAAATACAACAATCTTGAAGAAACCACAACTGTTGAAACATGCCTTATGTCCTATTTCAATGCAATTGATTTTGTGCCGGAATCCTGGGGGCAATACAAGTATTATCTTAAAGTAGAAAAAGACAACACAATCCATATGTCTCTTGGCGGCTACGGAGTAACAGAAAACAAAGAAACAGCATCCATTGTAACACTTGACGGCGGGAATGCAAAAATAACACTCTTTATGGAATATTGATACTTATGAATAAAAAAGGCGAATTTTCAACAGTGCTCGGATTTCTTGTAATAGTTCTTATGATTGTGACAACGCTTTACTTTGTGCAGTTATGGATGGGATACGGCGCAAATGAGGTTCAGGAAGTATATTCAAATTATTTTATAACCTCGCTTGACCGCGACATTGCAACATACAGTTCTGTTTTTGAAAAAACAGCTCTTTTTTCCGGCCTTGCAAGCACCGTAAATCACTTAAGCGCACATGGAGGCGTTCCGGTAGATATAGAGCCTGAAAAAACGAACATAGAGCCGGTCTTGAATTTCTACAATGACATATATTCATGGACATTCATAAAGGATTGCAATCTTGAAACAAGAATACCATTCACAACATACCGTGACAAAAACATCCTACTTGGAAACTACGAGGTCCCTCTCGACAATCCGAATAATGTAGAACTAAAAACAGCCATCATAAATGTCTGGATGTTTAAAAAAGGCTCTATTGATGTTTCATGCAACCCGGGCAGCTGCACCATAACAGGAGACACAACCATAGAAGAAACAGGAACCCATGTCTATTCAATAACCGGAGCAACGCATCTGGTTTTATCTGCCGACGAGGGCACAGCGCTCTTAAAGCTCGTTGGCGCATCGCCCTATGAAGGAAGTGCCGACAAAGAGATATTTATCAACAGCTTAAACGAATACTTTACAAAAATATTGCAGAATATGCAGGAAACTGCTGATTTCTCAAACAGATTAACGATAACGCCAATAAATGCTATTTTTGGAAGAAATGACTTATTTCCAACAGGATTCTCAAGATTCAATGAAGGAATCATCGGAAAAATTGATGACCCCACCCTGCCAAATGTTGTTGTCTGGAATTTCGGCAATGTCGATGAAACCCTAAAAGTAAGATATTGGAACCTTTATGATTACGCAGAGCAGTTTACACTCACAGCACCCGATGTCCTGACATACCGCTTGTGGAATGTTTTAAATACCTTAAAGGACTATCAAGGCAGACAAGGTTCTAGAGGTTGTGGTGGTCCGCCAACACTCGGAAATGGATGCCCCACAGATAAAATAAATTATAATACAAATCAGATTCACAATTATATACAAAAAGATGTTGACTTATACGAGAAAACCATAACAATTGCCGATCCGGATATCACATTAAATCTTGAAGTACCGCCAAGTTTATTTGACGGATGTTATATAAATTCAAATGGTAATGCTGTCGAAGAATGTAATGAAGGAAATTTTGAATATTATGAATATTTAGAAGGCCATATGTGGAATATCCGTAGCTGTAAATCAGAAAAGTGTGGCCGCTGCTATAATCGTAATGGCTGTGAAAGTAATTGGTACCATAGGTACATATTAAAAAAAGTCAGAATACAGGCAACATTAACGGATACCAAATACAAAATAATAGATGTAAACGGAAATTGGAACCCACAAACATTTACATTCATAATTGAACTTCCGATAATTGATGATAATTGCTGTAATGGCGTTTCTTTATGTGAGAATAAAGGCACTTCTGATTGCGATACCAGCGAAAATAAAAACGGGAATCCATTCCCGCAACCTAAAGACCATAGTTCATTAACAGCCAATAACGAAAGTACAGTAGTAGTGGAAGTATATACCCCCCCCGATGAAATAGTTGACGATTATACTCTTTTCGCAGAATCAAAGGATTGTACATTCATAAATACCCCGGGAACAACAATGACCCCTTCAAGCTTTACAGAAGATGCGTATGACTGTGCTCGTTTCGATGCGGATAGTGAAGATCAATCCGTTTCAATTAAATGCATTACAGGAAATTTATATATACAAACATGCAACACCTTTGATAAATTCTGTAAATCCGATAGCGGTCAGTGTGTTGAATGTATCAAGGATGGACACTGCGCCATAGGAGTATGCAACACAGCAATAAATGAATGTGTTGAGTGTACGGAGGATACAGACTGCGCCATAGGATTTACATGTGATTTAATAACCGAAACATGCATATGACGGCCCATCACATAACTTATAACTATATAAAAACATAACTTAGAGTTCCTAAAATACCCAAAAACACAAAAAATCTCATATCGATGCATCTTTGAATCTTAAATGTGTTAAACCCATAGGCCTTTGCTATATTTTGTATCATAATTATATCCCCTTTAGATAATGCCTTTGTGGGTTTTATGACATCTTCTGCATGTTCAATTTTTTTCAGCATAAACGATCTAAGATAATACTGGGGACTTAAATAAACAGATTTTGTTTTTTTATAGACATTGCCTTTTTTTGTTATCTGTTCTGCAGGAAACATACCGGCAGATAATTTTAAAATTGAAATTTCCTGCGTAAATGCAGAAAAAATAACGGAATACAACAAATGCAAAATAACATAAAATCCTCCAAAAAATATGGAATTTATAATCAAATCGAACTTATTCAAAAAAAATAATATAAAAAACAACAAAAAAGAAAAATTACGATAATTAATAAGATTAAATGGTTTGCGATTAAAAATTTCATTGCTGAATATCTTACTAAAAAGAAAATGAAATATAAATATCGCAAAAAAAATCAATACCGAATTTTCAAAAAACAAAGCAACCGGATAAAATATAAATGAAAATACAAAACCTACAAAAAAAAGATGCATATAGACATTTACAGACTTAAAAGAAAATATAAAAAAATCACGCCAAGATTCTTTGATTGAAATAATCAATGTATACAACATGAAAAAACCACCAATAAAAAACAAAAGAAGTTCCGGAATTTTTGGATTTAAATCAAAGAACAAAAACACCATAATTCCACCAAAAATATACATAAAAAATGACTGAAAATCAAATACTTTTAAATATCGAAAAATCAGGGCAATCAAAATTAATTTTATAAAAAAAATAATCACTTTAAAGTCACCCAATTATTAAAAATAACGCTATATCTTTTATCGCAAAGCTTCTCAAACAAATATGTCAGCATTCGTTTTTTTATTTTACAATCAAAATCCTGCGGTGTTTTTAAAACAAAATCGCCAAAAGCAGAATAAGTATCGCACAAACAATTCCCGCAATACGCCCCAAAAATACAAGAATCGCATAACGGATTTGTATCCCGCGTATGTGTTTTGATTTCAAGCAAACTAATGGATATGTCAGAATAGCTATGTTTTTTTACATTTCCGACCTTAAGATCGGGCAAACTTCTCGCCATATCACAGGGCAATATTGTTCCATCTGTATTAAACGCTAATTGTGATATGCCCGCCCCGCACGGAGTCCTCATACACATATATGATCTTATGGGCGTAAGAATATTCTTTAACATTGCCTGAGTATTATAATCATAAAATTCAATCCCCGCCTCATTTAATTCAATAATATATTCAATTCCTGATTTCCAAAACTCAAAAAATGATTCATCGTCAAACCAAAGTGATTTGTTTTTTCCTCGTCCAATTCTATGAATGGGGCGCAAATTTACACGGAAAAAACCCAAACGCAAATATTCATCAATTATTGATTTTGATCCAAATTTTATGCTTTCCGATGTAATTGTAGGCAAAAAATTAATATTCCTGCCTTTTTTATTAAAATAATCATTCCATCCCATAACAATATCGTAAGATCCCTTACCGGAAACATATTTTCGATGTTTATCATGTAATTCTTTTGGACCGTCAAGAGATGAACAAAGACCAATATTATTTTCAATCACATAATCTGCTATTTTTTCAGTCATCAAAGTAAGATTTGTAACTATCACACGAGAAGTTAAATTTTTACCAACCAGACATAATTTTTTCTCAAGAAGTAAAAGAAAATCCTTAACTAAATCAAAACGAAATAACGGTTCACCGCCCTGAAATTCTATGCCGATATTTTTATGCGGGAGGGAACAAATAAAGTCAATAACTGCAACCATTGTTTTATTATCCATATCCTTTATTTTCGAATCTTTAGGCTTTGCACATGCATGACAATAATCACATTTAAGCGTGCATCTATTTGTCAGAGTAACAACACAAAGCATATGAGGCTCATCAAAAAAAGAATATTGAGACTTAAAGGCATTAACTATTTTTGAAGTGTTTTTTTTAGTAATTATTAACCCTTTATTTTCAAAAAAAGAAAACAAATCAGTATTTTTAAAATCGCCGGATTTAAGAATTTTATATTCTTTTTCGGTTAATAATGACCAAGATCCATGACTTGTCGTAATTAAAAAAAAACCATTTTTAAGTTTTTTTTCAAAATATTCATTAGATATGTATTCTCCAACATTCGAATCCAAAGATGTCATTTCTTATCAGCCCCTAAAACAGGACTTAGTTCATCCACACCGTAAGCACTATAATAACTATGCCATGTACCGCCACAAACAGATACATACTTACAAAAACTACATTTTTCAACAGGACCATAATTCGGCAAAAGATTTTCTTTTTCAACAAAGGGGGATTTGCAAGTAACATTATCCTGCGGCTGAAACCCAACAAATTTTCGATAATCCTCATCAAATAAACAAAACGGAAATGAATAGGTTCTAATAGCAATATCATAATTTAAAGCCATATCTATCGCTTTTTGTATATAATTCTTTTGTGATGACATTGGAATAAAAACACGATTTTTATTTGTTTCTGCTGCACCCTGAACATCAAGACCATTTATAGACATATATTTAAGATCGGGAAATGTTTGAGCCGCAAATTGAATAATCTCCGGAAGTTTCTTATAATTAAGTTTAGTTACAATTGCTTTCAAATCAACATTAAAACCAAAATCAAATAAATTGGATACGCCCGAAATAGTTTCAATAAAACTTCCTTTAATTTGTGTTTGAGCATCATGCATATTTGAATTATTTCCATGTATCGCAATAATCGTGCTTTGGGGCATAATTTCTGAAAGATGGCTTGTAAAATTTGTATCCGAAAAACGCCGCCCATTAGATAAAAGAATACATGGGCTTTTAGGATTATTTTTTCGGATATAATCCATAATATAAAGAAAATCAGATCTTAATGTTGCCTCGCCTCCGGAAATTTCAAATTCAATTTCATGTTTGCCTGAAAAGTTATCTAAAAAATTACAAATTTCTTGAGTAGATATATTTTTATCTTGTTTTGTGGCCGAATCAACAGCACAAATAAGACAATTATTATTACACTTATAACCTAAAGCACAATAAATTCTCTTTCCTTTTTGCATACCATCAACCACATATGAAAAAATATTGTTCAATATACAAGTTGTCATAACCTGCATTATTAAGGGCCGGAAGCCGCATCAGACCAATTAGACCAACAATGATTCCACCAGCAATGATCCTCCCAACCCGTAGTTGGTATACTTCCGGAAGAACTTTCGCCGGATTCACAAGTAGATTCAGACGGTACCTCTGCAGAAGCCTCTTTCTGAATAGATAAAAACGCGCCCGCAATTGTCCCAATAAAAACAAGACCATTAACAACACCAGTCTTTTCTACAGCCGGCAAAGACCAAAACTTTTCATGTTTAATTTTTCTAAACTTATCTTGCAACCCCATTTTAACCACGAAACATCCTATTTAACTTTCGTTTTTTCTTTCATTTTTAAAGCAAGCTCGCCAACATCTACTGAAGGAACCATATTTTTAAGTGCTGCCCCAACAAGTGCATTTCTTATATCTGCATACCTTCTTGCCTGCGCTTCCTCAACGCTTGTGTGCACAAGTTCTGTAAAAAATGCATCAGACAATGCATCGAAATCCTCTTTTGAAATGCCTTTTGTGTCTTTTGATTTAAATCGTACTTTAAATTCTGAAAGCGAATCCCCACACACCTTAACATCAAAATCATCTATAAACCGGTATGCTGCCCGCATCACAATATTTTGGGGATACAGACGAGGATTTAATGAAATTGTAAGTACCTTTTTACTCAAATCAAAATAAACGCATGTCTTAACCATATATTCCATATAAGTATTTGATTAATATAAATAAATAGACACTAACCCTAAAATAAATTCCATGATGAAACAGAACAATACAATTGAGTTACGCAACAAAATAATTAAAAACTTAAATACCGTCATCCCCCGAATAACATTAAAAGCAAATATAAACTTAAAGCATTTTGATTTAATAAAAAACAAAAAAAATATATGTGTATTAATTAAAGATATTAGTGATAAAAAATATTTTGCAAAAATTTTTCTCGATAACCAAAATACAACAGAAGTTTTATGGTTAAAAAAAGCACATAAATACAAACTTCCTGTCCCAAAACTCATATATTTAGACAATTCACAAAAAGAAATTCCTTTTAAATATGAAATTCTTGAATTTATTACGGGAAATAACACACTTTACGAACTTTCACAAGAACATCAATATATCATAGCTCGCCACATAGGATACGAACTTAAAAATTTACATAAAATATCCGTTAACGGATTTGGAATTATGAATGAAGAAGGGAAATGGACAAAAAAAACATGGGTAGATACATTAAAAGATTATATGCGACTTGAAAAAAATCAAAAAATAGTCGATAAATTAATTACAAAAAAAGAAGTAGAAACGATAAATGAACAGACCATACACAACAAAAAAATAAACATAAAAAAACCAAAATTAATACATGGAGATGTATGCCCAAACAATTTCATATATTCTCCAAAATACAAAAACCAAGTAGTATTTATTGATCCTGGAAGAATTATTGGTGGAGACCCAATGTTCGATCTGGCATATGCTAAAATCCCTCAAGAAACCACATTTTATAACGGATTAAAAACAGGTTATGAATTAAAAATTCAGTTAACTAAAAAGGAATTATATCGCATAGATAAATTAAAAATTGTCTGTCTACTCTCAGCCACAATAGGATATTACAACGACAATAAAGACTACAAAAAATTCTTAATTCCATTAAAAAAAATACTAACAACTATAACTTAAAATCATACAACATTGGTTCAATCCCGCCGTGAACTACCCGCCACTTTAGTGGCTGGCATCTGTGGCTAATTACGCGGCAAACAAAACTAGTTGATATGTGTTCTTGTGCGTAGAGCGTCTCTTCGCTTCCCGTTTTATTTTTTGGCTGTTGCCGTAGAAATAGTTTTAACTCGCGCTTTAACGGCAATTCATCTACAGGCTTTAACCGGTAGGGTTCTTGCCTGTGCGAGTTCTAAAAAATATATAAACAAACGCATCCCATTAT
>JAGLIP010000020.1 GCA_023142905.1 Candidatus Aenigmatarchaeota archaeon
GAATCAATTGTTATTGTGTCTGGTGTGTATGTCTGAAGCTTTATTGCATCTGCGCCTGCATCCTTTGCCGCTTTGATAGTTTTTACAGCAACATCAAAATCTTGTTGATGATTTGCAGAAAGTTCTGCTATGATAAATATGGGGGATTCTTTGTCTATTTTTTTATGCGCTATATGTATTTCCATTAGTATGCATCTCAACATTTATGGTGTTTATATTTTCTGGTTTATGGCATCTTTTACATATCTTATTATTAACTTATTTTTTTTAATAAAATTATTATTTCGGGCGAATAACCTTCAATAGGACTAACCCCCATCTTTGTAAGCTTAAGTGCTAATTTATTTATCGGGGAAAAATAATCCGGATCACCTTCAGATAAAGATGCATTGAATATTCGTGAGATAAAATAGTATAGACTCCCGAAATCTATTTTTTTTTCAATGACAAACTTATCCTCAATGTCATCCAGAAATTTAAATGGCAAATACTCATTGAATGTTTTTACTTTTATTTCTTCTAAGTTTAATTCTGTGCGTATTTTATTTATTTTATTCAGTGGTTCTAAGAAACATTCAATCATTATGTATGTTCCGTTTTCTTTTAAGAGCGCATGTATATTTTTTATAGCTTGATGTTTGCTTTTTCCTTTTACATTTATTAATAGTCTTTTAGTTATTATTTTATCAAATTTAAAATCAAAAAGTTTAGCTAAATTTTCTGTTGCGGCATCTGACTTATAAAAAAATATGTTTTTAAGATTCATTTCATTTTTCTTTTCATTTGCAATATCTATCATTTGCGGAATGAAATCCACACCATAGAATTTGGCATTTTTCTTTTTTTTGGCAAGTTCTATTAATGTTCTGCCGTTCCCGCAACCAACATCACAAATCACATCGCCATCTTTTATCAATGTCTCTAGAAATGTCATTTCTAAATCTTCACACAAAGGATCAAAATTCACCGTTTGTACATTATATTTAAATTTTTTCGCTTGGCCTTCCCAAAAATCCTTCATCTGTCTCACCTTATCAATTCTTTATTCTTTTTTATGTGTGCTATATTTTGTGGTTTAAATTAATATCGTTGGAATGTGACTGTTCTTTCTCTTTTAAGTTTTTTATGTGTTTAAACTGTAGGAATATTTGAATTATTTAATGATTCTTTTGATTATTTTTTGGAGTTTTTAATAGCCTTTTTAATGCACTCAATAATGTATTCGATATCTTGTTCTGTTATGCTTGGAAACAGCGGTAGTGTGATTATCCGTTTAAAAATATTTTCAGTTATGGGGTAATCATTTTTATCAAAATTAAACTTATTTTTGTAATATGTGTGTTTGTAAATTGGTATGTAATGGACATTGACACCGATATTTAAATTTTTTATATATTTGAAAAAGGCATTTCTGTCTATTGTTTCATCTAATAGTATGGTATATATGTGCCATGCGTGGTTGACATTACAGTTTACTTGCGGCAAGGTAATCTCTTTAATCTTTTTAAGATGTTCCTTGTATCGCGTAACTACTTTTTGTCTTTTTTTAATGAATAAGTCAAGTTTTTTTAATTGTGATATCCCCAACGCCGCCTGAAAGTCGGTCATACGGTAATTTCTTCCGAGATACTTCATGTCGTATGCCCAGGTTGCATTCGAGCCGTATCTTTCTTGGATGCTTTTATCTATTCCGTGGCTTCGCAAAAGAAGCATTTTTTCATAGAATTCTTTGTTGTTTGTGGCAACAGCACCCCCTTCACCGGTTGTTATGTGCTTCACCGGATGAAAACTGAATATTGTGAGGTCTGCAAAATTGCCCACTTTTTTATTTTCGTATTCGGCGCCAATTGCATGGCATGCATCTTCAATAAGATATAAGCCGAATTCATCGGCGATTTTTTTGATTTCGTTTATATCGCATGGTTGTCCTGCGTAATCCATATATATGATTGCTTTCGTATTTTTGGTTATTTTTTTCCGTATTTCTTTTGGGTCGATATTGAATGTGTCTTTTTGTATGTCTGCGAATACAGGGGTTAAGTCATTATATATTATAGAATTAGATGTTGCAACAAATGTGAATGGCGTTGTTATTACTTCAGAACCTTTAGGCAAGTTCAGTGATTGTACTGTTATGTCCAGAGCACTTGTTCCACTATTTACGACAACGCAGTATTTGCAGTTGATATAAGAACATAATGCGTCTTCAAATTCTTTTATTTTTGGTCCTGTTGTAATCCAATCGCTCTTTAAAACAGAAACTACTTCTTTTATGTCTTCGTCATTTATTTCTTGGTGGCCGTAAGGTATAAAATTCATAAATCTCATTAACCCGCATATTTTGGTATTTAAACGATGTTCAAAAATAACTAGGATTAAATTTTTATAAATATGTGTGTGTTACTATGATTTAATGGAAAAAATTAATGTGGGTCTTTTAGGGTATGGTTTTATTGGCAGCATTCATCGGGAAGTTATGGATGAACTAGAAAAATTCAGCTTGGTGTGTGTTGCAGAACCAAAAAACGAATTGACAACTAATTTAAATGTGTCTCTATATTCGGATTATCAAGATTTAATTGAGAAAGAATACAAAAATTTGGATGCCGTAATTATAGCATTACCTACGGGATTGCATAGAGATGCCACTAATTATGCATTTAATTTTGGGTTAGATGTCCTTTTAGAAAAACCGATGGCTGTTAATTCAAAAGAGGCAAAGGATATAAGAGAAGAAAATATCTTGCATGATTCAAAGTTAATGATTGGCATGACTGGGAGATATCATCCAGAGTTTTTGTCTGCGTATAAAGCCATTAAATCTGGAATTATCGGGGATTTGATTTCATTGGATGAAAAAATGCATTATGGTTCTGTGGATTTTCCTGAAAAGTATTTAGAAAAAAATCTTTTTGGGGGTGGTGTTGGTCTTACTAACGGGATTCATACGGTTGACCGTTTCTTATGGTTTACTGGACAAGAGGTAGCTTCTGTGGATTTAGAATATATCGGAAATGATTTTTTTAAAAAAGACATAGAAGATAATTTGATGGGGGCTATTGTTTTTGATAATGGAATTAAAGGAACTTTTTCATTAAGATGGTCACGAAATCCAGAACAAGATTATGTATTTGAAGTTATTGGAACTAAAGGAAAAGTTACAGTTTATGGATTTGATAAAACAATTCTTTCGTTAAGCGATAAGGAAACTGTTCTTTTCGAACATGAAAAAGATACTGATTTTCGTCGGAGACATAAACCAGGTATAAAAGCAGAATTATTGTCTTTTGCTCAATATTTGCATTCTGGAGATGGAAATAATCATATTCTGGATTGTATAAATGCACAAAAGATTACTGATTATTTTGAAGAATGTTTTTCATAGACATGCTATTTTTTGTATTAAAAAATTTATTTAATCTGTAATTAGGATATTATTGCAATAAATTTGATTTTTTCAATATTTCTGGGATTTCTTTCTTATTTAAGAGATTATTTTTATCTCCAGAACTATATTTTGTCATTGTTGGTCTCTTTTTATTTTTTAAATAACCATAATCAACATTTTGATATTTGGCTATTTGTGATAAAATTACATAACTTTCACCAAAATCATATGTTCTTGTAATTTCATCTTCATTTATCAAATATTCGTCGATTTTTTCTCCCGGGCGTATTCCTGTAACATCAATACCTGTGTTGCCATAAATGTCTTGTAATACTTCAATCAAATCTATTATTTTTAAAGAGTTGAGTTTGGGTATGAATATTTCACCACCAACGCCGTATTGCAGTGCATTGATAACTTCCTTAACTGCTCTTTCGACTGAGAGTATAAACCGTGTCATTCTTTTGTCGGTTAACGGTGTTTTTTCGCCATTTTTTATTTTTTCAATAAAAAACGGGATTATTGAACCGGTGCTTGCAAGCACATTGCCGTATCTTGCCGCAACAAATGCTGTTCTGGCGTTTCCTTTATTGTAGTTGCTTTCTACAAAAATACGCTCCCCTAAAAATTTGCATGCGCCGTAAGAATTTATTGGTGAGCATGCTTTGTCTGTTGAAATGAAGACTGCTTTTTCTACATTGTTTTTTAAACAAGCATTTACTACATTCAATGTTCCTTCTATGTTTGTTTTTATTGATTCCTGCACATTATATTCAATCATGTCTATTCTTTTTAGGGCTGCTGCATGTATAACTATATCTACATCATTCATTGCCCGTTCAAGACGGGAATAGTCCCTAACATCGCCAATTAAATGTCTCAAACGCGTATCGGTTAGTATTGTTTGCATTTTATGGTGTTTTACTTCATCTCGCGAATATATTCGTATGCTTTTAGGATTATATTCCAAAATCTTTTTAGTCAATGCGCGGCCTAAAAATCCAGTTCCGCCCGTTATTAAAATGTTTTTTTCTTTGAATATTTTTGAGTAGATATTATCACCTTTTAGCTTTTAGTTGGGTAAAGTTATAAATATTTATTTTGAAGTTGCAGAAAACCAGATAATTTAGTTTATGGTTTTTAATATTTTATGATTTTGTTTTAATTTTTTTTATTTGGTTCATGGCTTTTGTATATAGATTAATTATTTCTTTTTCTTCCTTTTGGACTATTTTTAGTCGTATAATCGCAAGCAGGTATATAATGGCTAAAATAATCGTTCCCACAATTGCAGGAAATGTTGGTATTGTGTTGTAAAATTGATGCAGTCCGAAATATAGGGCATACATCATGACTGAGCCCACAATAACTATTTTTAACATAGTTAAATTATATGCGGATACATTGATGTTTTTTCTTGCATGATATGTAACAAGAATTGCTCCAAAAACAAGTGAAAATGAGGTTGCAATAGCACCGCCAATCATTCCGTATGGGGGTATAAGGAGCGAATTCAATAAAACATTTCCAACGGCAGTCAAAACACTTATCTTGAGAATTAGTTTTGTTTTTTTATGCATATCAAGAATGGCGCCACTTGCATTGGCAAGTGATGTTATGAAATAACCTACAGCGAGTATTGAAAGTGCTGGTGCTGCTGTTGCATAATTTCCGCCGAAAAGAAGTGAAATAATATTTTGGGAGAAAAAAACCATGATAAGAAGTGCCGGGAAATTGGCAATAAAAATCCATTTTGTGGTGGAAGCATATGTTTTTTTTATGTTTTCTATTCGGTTATTTGCATAATCTCTTGTTATTACGGGAAGAAAAAGAGAGAGTATTGCTGTTGGGAAAAGCAGCATGAGGCTTGCTGTTGGGAGTGCGGCATTATATAGCCCTACAATTTCTGCAGTTTTGTATGCCCCAAGCATTATGGTGTCGGTCCATGAAAGTATTAGGCCTATGATACTTGACAGTACGAGTGGTAGGGAGTAGGATAGAAGTTCTTTTTGAGTTGATATTGATTTTATTTTTGTTTTTATAATCGGAAACACATGTTTTTCAAGAAAGTAAAAAGAAAAAATCGCAATTGAACCAATGGCCGTAACATACGCAATAGTTATTCCGAATAACCCCCAGCTAAGATAAACAGCTGTTATTGTTGCTGCAAGACGCACAATACCTTCTATGAGCTGTTTTGTTATGACTTCGTATTTTATTTTTTGAAATGCCCTTAGTGCTGCTAAAAAAATATTTGCCGTAACATTTAAGGGAATTGCAAAGGCAATTATTTTTATTACGGGCACGAGTCGGGCATTGTGAAATAGTTGAATTGCTATGGTTTCTGCAAGAAGGTATGTCACCGCAGCTAAAAGAAGCGATAACGGAACGGTTATTTTAAGTGCTGTTGTTATGACGCCTTTCATTCGCGCTTCGTCATTTTTGCCGGAATAGTATGATACATATCTGAGCACTCCGGAGGCTAATCCCAGCATAGAAATTGTGGTCGCAATTCCAAGCACAGCCAACCCTAAAGATAATAGCCCGTATTCTTCTGTACCTACACGGGCCACGACTATTCGCCAGGCATATGTTAGGACTTTAGAGATAAACATGCCTATAAAGACTATTCCTGCGCCAGAGGCCATTGTTTTTAGGTTGGATTGCATGAAAATCACATAAAGATTATGGGTGAAGCTTACATAAGAGTTTGTTATTGAACCACAGGGGTGTTACTTTGCCTATTTATCTGTTTTAGTGGCCATTATTTGCATTTTCTTTTGGATATATTCATCCACAGATAAGCTATTCATTTCATTCATGCCGGGGTATAACAAAGTTAGCTTGGGATATATTTGGGATATATTTGGGATAAACTTCAATTATCTTTTGATCCTGTAAAATACGCCTTTTTTAGCGCCCTGTTTTTCTAGTATGTTCTTATCTGCCAAATCTTTCAAATCCAGCCTTGCTGTTTCAGATGACACAGTCGGAAAAAGTATTCTGTATTCCTTATTGGTTATTTTTTTATGCACTCTGACATATTCAACGATTCGTTTTTGTCTTTCATTAAGTTCTATTATTTTCTCCTGCTCAAATTTCTGTTTTGTGGAAAATAATGTAACTGTCATCGTATACTGATCAGCATTTATCCCGGGCATTTTCGGCCTAAGCGGATGCCTTTTATGCTCTTCTATTATTTTGTCCCAACCTTCGCCAAGTTCCTCAATGTATCCAATCTTGCTCAGAACTTTTGCAATTGTGGGATTTCTCGAAAACTGCTTTTTCGTTATGTTTTCGGGTGTGATCTCTTCTGCCAGGCCACCCGGATTATAGCATTCAATATGGTCATCAAACATTTTCACGATAACTTTAGTTCTTTGTTCAGAATAATTGCGATGACAAGCAGCATTTATAATTATTTCACGTATAGAAAACAGAGGATATTCCGGAATATCTTCCCTTTCGACCCGGTAAGGATGCAATCTTGACATTACAGCTATGTGTTCTGTTATGTATTCACCACAACTGTCTATCTGCTTAAAAATGTTACCGCTAAACTCTTTATAATCAAGCCTTTCAATACCCTCTTGCTTTCCTTTGTATCTTGCCAAAGCAATGTAAGAATTCATAAAGAATTTCCCCGGATCTTTTCCAAACAACAACATTCCGGCATTAGTTGGTTTATTATCCTTGATACCGCCCAACGCCTCAAGCAATTCTTTATCGTTTCCGGTAATCTTTCTTTTAATCAAAGACTCATATCGCGGTATGAAGAATTCTTTAACAAAATTCCAATCAATGTCTTCCAAAACAGCTTTTTCACAAACCTGTTCATCCCAGTAAACCTTATTCCCTGATTCTTTTGCAAGATTTCTTATTTCCGAAGCCGAGAGCTTGTGGCTTGCTTTTCCAACCCTTTTGTATGCCTTTCCCTTGAAAAACACGGGCTTTTCATGGCTTTCCTTAACATCAACAATTATGATGTTTTTGTTTTCAATCGCAACAACAGAAATTTTCGGAAAAACATGATTGTCTGTACGGGTTTTGATGTAATTGGCCAAATCTTCAATTGTTTTTTTGCCGATTTGCACTCCGTTTATTTCTTTTTTGTCTGTAATGCCTACAAGAATCAGCCCGTTGTTTGTGTTTGAGAATGCCGAAACCTCTTCGCATATTTCATTTATTAAACCAAGAGATTCCTTGAATTCAACGGTTTGCGTTTCTCCGGTTTCTATCATGTTTTGCCGTTCTTTTTTATCCATAGTATTTCTCCCAAAACAAGTTGACAATATCATCAAAGCCGGAGAATATTATGTGGTTTTTTAACACTTCAATTGCAAGCGCGTTGTCTTGTTTGAGCAACTTTTTGAATTCATTTGTTGTTGTGTTTTTTGTGTTTATCTCCAGATTGTATGTGATTTCAAGTTCTGTTATTTTTTTAATGCTTGTTTTTTCAAAAAGGATCATGTCAATGTCGGAATCTTTTGTTTCTGTGCTTTTAGCGTATGAACCGAATATTATGGCTTTTTTTGGGTTGAGCTGTTCTAAAATAAGATGTATTTTTGGGTGATTTTTTAGAAACTCGGATGTTTTTTCAATTTCGCTTTTTAAAACCGTATGTTTTGTAATTATGTTTTCCTTGTTTAAGAAAAAGTTTTTGTTTTTCCCTACATATTCTGTTTTAAGAATATTTTTCATTTCTAGCGCGTTTAAGTACCTGTGTGCTGTTTGTGGGCTTATTTTGGTTTTTCTTGCTATTTCTCTTAGATGCCATTTCGCCTTATAGTTTTCAAGGAATGCGCATATTATTTTTTGTTCAATATTGTTTGTTTTTTGAGACATGTGTATCAAGTAACAAACAATCTTTTTATACTTTTTGTTATGGGTAAAATTTCTCCAAAAATATTTTGGCAAAACGGAATGCACCCCACACGGTTTTTTTGGGTATCATGCCTTTGTTTCTTCAGCAGGATATTCGTTAAATATTTTTGCGTTTTTATGTTTTTGGCGCTGAGGTATTTGAAAGACATGCACCTTTAGCCATTGTTTTTAGGTTGGATTGCATAAACGCATTAATTATTTGCTGTGTTTTATGGTTGTGTTGTATGTTTTATAAAAAAATGCGAACACAAATTCATAGTGTGTTCGAATGTCAAATATATTAACTATTGCTTTTAAGAATGTGAAATTATGGCTGGGCATTGCAATTCTTGCAGTATTTTTGTGGAAGATAGATTTTGATTTTTCAATTATGCGCACAATCGACACCAATTATTTTTCAATTGCTGTTTTATTGCTTTTGGTAAATGTTTCTATTCGCGTGTTTCGGTGGGATAAGATTTCAAGAACAATGCTCAAAAAAACAGTATTTTTACAGAACTCAAAAATCTTTTTTTTGGGACAGGCGCTAAATGAACTTGCACCACAGGGAACCGGAGAAGTCACAAAAGCATATCTTTCTTACAAGTCTTATGGCCAGAAAGGGCGGTCTTTTTTAGCTCCGGTTCTTGAGAGAATGATAGATATATTTACGCTGTTGCTTGCAAGCTTTTTTGTTGTGTTTTTGTTGCCGGTGGATTTTTCGAAATATGGGGGGGTAATTCTTTTCGTTCTTTTCGCTTTTTTGTTTGCGTCTGTTTTTTTCATGAATCCGAAATATCTTGAGCGGATTGCAAGGTTTTTTATACGAAAAATTACAAAAAACAGAAAAGATATTGAGAAAAACACAATGAACTGGAGAGGGGTTAAAAAAAGAGATATTGTTGTTGTTTTTTTGATTACCTGTTTTTCATGGGTTGTTGAGGCAATTGCGCAATCCTATCTTTTGCAGTCTTTCGGTTATTCTGTGAGTTTCGTAACATTGCTTTCAATTATTGCATTTTCTGTTATTCTTGCAATCCCTACATTTCTTCCGGGGGGTATTGGGGCTCGGGAAATTACTTATTCGTATTTTTTGACTTTGGTCGGGGTTCCTGTTGTTGTCTCTGTTTCTGCTGCTGTGGTGTGGCGGGGGGTATATTGGCTGGCTCTTTTGGTTTTTGCGGGTGGGTCTTATTTTACATTTGACCGCAAAAAAGAAATATTGCCTGAACGGCTTACTGGCTGAAATTCTAAGAACTAAGAGAGAATTATTTGCTTGTTTTTTTGAATGATTTTCCGACCAAAAATTCTTTTGCGAAGAACAACATAAATGCTTTTGCAAGAACTAGTGTTCCTGCGGTTTGTTTTCTAAATCCGCCTAATCGTTTTAATTCATGTGTGGGGATTTCTTTTATTTTCATCTTTAGTTTTGCAGCCCTTATAGTGGATTGATATTCTATTTCATGTT
>JAGLIP010000200.1 GCA_023142905.1 Candidatus Aenigmatarchaeota archaeon
AAAAACTTTCTTTTTACTTCTGAACATCCTATATTTTTCATGTTGCCTCTTTCTAAAGAAGAGGAATCAGATCTTTTAAAGACTAGATATGATTCGGGAAGGGAGTTTTTAACACAATATGCCCGGATTCAAAACAATCAAAGAAGCCTTATTGAAAATATAGATTATGCCAAGAAGGTCGTTCCTGAACTTGTTAATAAATTTAAAAAACCCAAATATGAGTTAATGGCCGATGTAATGTATGGAGTATGTCTTCAAGATATGTATACATCCCTTCATCATAATGTAACAGAATTTATTGGAGATCCTGATGATACAAGTAAGCAGTATTCTGTAACCCAACAAATAAATCTTCTAGAAGAAATTGGTAATTTACCAAAGAATATCTTACGAAATATAACAAAGACTTCTAAAAAATTACCTGATTCTTAAAGCAAAATAGCAGCTCTTTCATTTTAAATTATTATCCCATTAATTGATTATCATGCTAAACACAGAAAAAATCATAGAAGACACACTTCGTGTAGTAAAAAAAGCAAAGCCGAAGCGCATACTCCTCCAGGCGCCTGAAGGCCTGAAAACAAAAGTCAAAGACATAGCAAGCGCAATAGAAAAACAAGGCACAAAATGCGTAATATATGCAGACCCTACATACGGCGCATGCGACATCCCTGAAAAAACAGCAAAAATGATTGAATGCGATTTAATACTTCACATAGGCCACACAAATATGGTTGGAAAAACAACACCAAAAACAGAATATGTGGCGTATTTCGCGGACACGGATATTCTAACACCCCTAAAAAAACATGCATTAAAACTTAAAGGCATAAAAACAATTGCCTTGGCAACAACAATACAGCTCGTAAAAAAACTTCCCAAAATAAAAGAATTTCTTGAAAAACAAGGCCACAAAGTCATAATCGGAAAATCAAAAAATCTCACATACGCGGGCCAGATTTTAGGATGCGACCCAACTGCCGCAACAGGCGAAAATGCAGACGCAATTCTTTACTTAGGCTCCGGCACATTCCATCCTTTAGGCATTACAAGATACACAAAAACACCAATATATGTCTTGGATATTGAAAAAAACCAACTTTACGACCTTAAAGAAGAACGAAAACTTTACGAGAAAAAAACCATACTAAAAACAATAAAATACAATGATTCAAAAACTGTCGGAATTCTTGTGTCCACAAAAAAAGCCCAGTTCAACAAAAATATATTCAAGATAAAAAAACAAATAGAATTCGAAGGAAAAAAAGCAGATATTCTTGTAATGGACAATATTTCTCCGGACAAGATAATAGGAATGCAATTTGACATTCTCGTAAACACAGCCTGCCCGCGAATTGAAGACGACCTTGTATACGATTCTCCTGTTGTGAACTGGACAACAATACTTCATTCAAAATAGATAATCTTTATAAACTTAACAGTCGTATAT
>JAGLIP010000201.1 GCA_023142905.1 Candidatus Aenigmatarchaeota archaeon
GGAGTTCCAAGCCACATTGCAAAAGAGGTATCTAAAGGGTTTGATGTTCTTTTAGATTCAAAATCAAAAAAGATAAAGTCTGATGAATTCTGGCGCTGGGTTGAAAGAAAAGCGTTTTGATATTTAAGCTTTGTATCATAATTGTTTTTTATGTATTTAGCACTTCTTTCAGGAAAGAATATTGAAATGGCGAAAGAGGAGATTTTTTCGATTAGCTCTGGCTTTAAAGAGACTAAGTTGGATGGGCGCGTTGTTGTTTTTGATTCCCGTAAAGCTCCTGATTTTTCACTGTTGGGGCTTACGCACGAGGCAGGTACTTTTCTTGGGAAAAATATTGAGGAAGTTGATTTTACTGTTTTTTTATCTCAAAATATACAAATATCCGTTCTTAATTTAGATTCTGAACAAAATTCTCTTTTATTTTCTAAAAAAATTGGTGAATTCATCTCAAAAAAAGGATTGAAGGTTGATTTCAAAAGCAGGGATATTCTTCGGGTTTATCTAACTAAAGGATGTGCGTATTTTACAAAACCGGTTTTTGTGCAGGACAAAAAGGAATTTGCAAAACGGGCTTCGCCAAAAAGAAAGTTTTTTATGCCTACATCAATTGATTCAATGGTTGCACGCGCACTTGTAAATATTGCGGGCGCTAAAAAAGGCGTAACTGTTCTTGACCCGTTTTGCGGTTCGGGCGGGCTTTTGCTTGAGGCTGCAGCAGTTGGTGTAGAAGTGTTTGGCTGCGATATTGAAGAGAAGTGTGTTAAGGGAACAATTGGGAATTTAGAGCAATTTGGTTATTTGGTAACGGCTGTTACAAGCGATGCCATGAATGTAAAAAAAGTTTTTAAAAATAAATTTGACTGTGTTGTTGCTGATTTGCCATTCGGGAAGTCAAGTAAGATATTAAAGGATAAGCAGAAGCTTTACAAAGAGTTTCTTTATTATGTTCCCGAACTTGTCAAGAAAAATGGAAGAGTTGTTATCGGGTGTGATGAAGAGAAATTGGATTATCCTAAGAAGGAGTTTATCTTGGAGAATAAATTCAGCATCTATATTCACAAGAGCATGACGAGGCATTTTTTTGTTTTTAAGGCGATGTCATAAGATTAGATTTATGTTGTCGAAGTAAATACATGTTGTTTGAAAACACGCAATAATTTACTAAAATATTTTAATTGATTGCTGGCGGTCTTTTTACATACTGACCGAACTTTTTGTATTTGCTTGATGAAATATTAGCTCCTGTTAAAACACAAACAACATTTATTTCTTTTTTATCTCCTGCGATTTCTTTCCAGTTAATTTCGTTATGCTTATCTCCAAA
>JAGLIP010000202.1 GCA_023142905.1 Candidatus Aenigmatarchaeota archaeon
AATTTTCAAAGCTTAAAAATGTGTTGTTTTTTGGAAAAACAGTACAAACCGGATTTTTGCGGCTTAAATCTCACAATCGCTACACTGGATGGGATTTTGAAGCACTCTTGTTTGGATGAGGAAAAACGATCGCTCTGCAAGAGAATATTCAACAGTTACCAAGAAATATTTTGGAAAGGGGAAAAAATCGACCCTCGCAACAGAGAAAAGTTAAATGAATATCTTTTTGAGTATGTTTCTCCTTTGACCTGTGAGGGGATCATAGTCTCTATTGCTGATGAAATTGCACAGCTTTGCCATGATATCGAAGATATACGGAGGTTGGGTGGGCTTGAATCGGTAATAAATTTTTATGAAAATGTTCGTGAACAATGGGCTGAAGATGAAGAGAATTTATCAAAAGATATGAAGGTGAAAAAAGTTTATGATGGTTTCGTTAAGGTTTTTAAGAGTGTTAAAGATGATAGGACTGATGAAGTAGCTAAATTGGAGCGATTATATGTTAAATTGATACTCAGCATTTGTATACCCCTCGTTTCAAAAGTGATAAAAACATTACAGAATATGGACAAGGGTTCACGAAATAGTTTACTGAAGGAGAAATATCTTGGTAAATTTAAATATCTCAAAGAATTGAAATCAGAACTAAAATTAGACGAAGGAGAAATTAAGTCAATAAGATATATGGAAAATATTTCAGATTATTACGAGAAACGCGTATTGATGGAACTGCCTGCCGTAGCCAGATGGGACATAAAAGGGGAAGAACTGTATGAAGAACTATCTAAGAAACTCTGTAAAGTGTTCAAACATGATGGACGTGGAATAAATCTGAATATCGTTGATTCTACCCTCCGTGAAGATTTGAAGAAATCTTACGATGCGGGGGAAAAATTTGAAAAATCACAAAAAGGACGTGAGAAAGGAATGTATGATCTCCCAATAAAGTTTGCCGTCTGGGATTATTTAGCTGGCATGACTGATAATTATATAATTGAAGAATGTGCGTCGCTAACTTTTAAACATGTTGAGATTGGATAAAAGGAGTATTCCATTACTTTAGAGACCATTTTGAAAAACCGGAATTTTGATCCAACACCACATAGTGTGACAACCCTCTCGCGGATGTATATTTAATCGATCTTGGTTGTGCTACCTGCGGTTACTGCAACAACAGCGATCTTGTGCATCTTTGTTTCGTTTTCATCAGACACATTCGAGACATTCGACATGTTGGAATTGTTTGCCCCAACATCAGCACAGGGCGGCATCTCGGAATTAT
>JAGLIP010000203.1 GCA_023142905.1 Candidatus Aenigmatarchaeota archaeon
AAGCCGTTAATTCAATTCTACTGACAGCTCTTTATGATCTTACCTACAAAAACAAAAACATATATAAAGAAAAAATAAGCGATAAATTTAAAAATGCTTCAAAAAAAGGCCTAAGCGAACTTTTAGATGTGTATGCATCAATAAAAGAATACGAAGGGCAACTAATTGAGTATGACGATACCGCTACAAAGACTTCAGACGATACACGCTGTAAAAGCATAAGAAATATTGTGGAATCTGTTTATCTTTTTGAGGATGGAGTTGTTGAAAAAACCGAGAAAGAATTACCTGTGCAAGGATGTCTTCATTTTGCAAGAAATGATAATAGTGAAGTAGAGTCCTTTGTTTTGAGATATATATTAAAAAGGAAAGATGTTTCTAAAGAAGAAGCGAACACGATTGATTTTTGTGGCTATAAGAATTCAGGAAAGATACGGGACGAGGATAGCTGTAGAAACATAAAATTGAAAGCACTTGATTCAAAGGAAATTGGAGAAAACGAACTTTATCTGATAGTGAAAGACAAATATACCGAGTTATTAAACAAATATTCATTGGATGACGAAACAATTAAAAATGTTATTGTCCAGAATAATGATGTTGCTAAATGGATTAAAAAAGCAAAAATAAGTGATGATTTTCCTATGTTTGGGTAGAAAATAAAAATATAATTATTAAAGGTGGTGGATTTATGAGTGGAACAAATGGAGAAAAATATGTGCCGACTCCAACAGATATAGGCCAAATGAATGCAGAAGAGAGTCAAATGCAAATAGAAGGCGGAAAGAATCCAGGAATTGATGGATATATGACAGATGATGTTACGGGAATAACATACGCCGTAAAATTTACAAGTCGTAATGCCTTATTCAAGAGCGTTAACATGGATATTGTGCCCATAAGGCAACAAAAAGTAGATATGGGTGTCATTCCTTCAGAAAAAATATTGCGTGGGGAATATGTGTTATCACATGATCAAAATGGCTTTATGTTATTTAATCAAAATGCAGATACCTCTGAAGCAATTGAATTAGGATTCCCATTTGATGACCTATACTCTGAAGCACTGAACATAGTACCCGGCATCAGATAGCTTATTTTAAAATAAAAAAAATCCGCCCCCCGTTTTTACGGAGGGCGTTTTAACTTTTTTCTTAAAAGAAATTACTTTTTCATGTTGTGAAGTGCGTTTTTAAGGCCGCCGATAACAACAAATAGCGCACCAACAAGAGTCACTACAGCGGTTAGCGGGTCAAAAATAGCGCTTGCGTCAAC
>JAGLIP010000204.1 GCA_023142905.1 Candidatus Aenigmatarchaeota archaeon
CTAATTGAGCAACAACTCTATTACATACATGGTCATTTAAAAAGGAAAATTAATAATTCAAGACCTGCCCCATATTTGTATTTGCATATTTGCACGAAATCTAATTTCTTTCCTGCAGCATAAGGACAATTTGTTTTCTCTCAATCTCCGGCTTTGTTTGAATAAGTAATTGTGTAAATTCCAAGGCATTTTTCTGGTAATGCGAATCTTCCAAATTTATATCCGCTCCATGCTGAAGGAGCAGCTTTATTGCCTTTACATCATTTCTCAAGATCAATTCATGAATGGGATATAGGCCCGTCAGTAAATTTTGCTTATTGATATCCATTCCCTTTGACAACAAAAATTCAAAAAGAGCCCGCCTCTGGGTTTGATCTTCAACATCAAAGGCAATGGTTACACCTGTGGTCTGCTCTAGCTCATGAATATCTTCGGCATTTCCCCTGAAATTGTAGAGATAGCTTTGACAAAGCTTGACAGGAATATAAGACGCTTCGTCATTGGTACTACAAATAATAAGATCCTGAAAACTAGTACGGTGCAAAGACACCAGCATCAATGAGATTGCAGCCACCAGCAGAATGGAGACCACTACAAAGATATTTTTCATGTTTAACATGGACATTCCCTGTCATGCATATTGCTTTAAAGTTGGCTTCGGGATTCTGGAAATCATATACTTATACTCCACCCCATTTATGATCATTTGCATGACAGTTTTAAAATTGAGTTGCAGACGCTGCTGGACAATTTTATAGATCTTAACATCTATCAAGTCTTTAGCTTTTGCATGTTCAAACCAGTGTTTCGCAGCTTTTATAGCAATTTTTCTTATAACTGCCAGTACCGACTTGCTTGGCACTATTGTACTCCTGAAAATTGACTCAACAAACCCTAAGGCATACGAGGCATCAACAGCTTCTACAAGTAGTCCCTGGGCAAAGCCACGAATATCGTCATCAACTCTAATTTTTGTAATACTGTTTTTCATATGAGGAAAGATAAATGCAAGTATATCTTTGGTTTCTGCTTCATTATACAGGAGTTCTCCAGGTTTAAATTTCTTTAAATGTGCCGACATATATTTGTCTCCAAGTTCATTTAGTTTGTCGATGGGCAACACAATGCTCCATTTTTCACCCAACTGCAGCGTCAGAAAATGTCATAAGCTGTTAAGCAACATCAAAAAATCTCAATCCTCGTCGGCTCAACAGCTCATCAGCTATTTTATGTCATAAACAAATCCCTCATCCCCAACCGTCACCTT
>JAGLIP010000205.1 GCA_023142905.1 Candidatus Aenigmatarchaeota archaeon
TTTGTAATTTTGTTTGAAAATATTTAGTTTATCAACAAAGGCAAAAAATGGCAGAATTACTTTATGTATGCGCTCATCATATTTTATTGCATAGCTTGTTACAGTAATTGAAAGCAGTGCAAGAATTGTTGCCATTGATACAATTTCAGAAGATACATGGCCAAGCCCGTATCCGACACCCACAAGAATTAATGAGAATTCAGACACATTGCTCAAGTAAAGTCCTGTAAATATAGAAACCCTCCGTTTATATCCGAATACAGAGCTTGTGATTGAAATAATCAAAAATTTACCGACAATGACAAATACGGCAAATGCAATTATTGGCATTACAAGCAGAGACAGATTTGAAAAAGATACTGCAAGCCCCAGAGATCCGAAAAAAAGTATAGTGAAAAAGTCCCTTAGTGATTTAACCCTGTTAGCTATGTCGTGATTGTATGGAAAAACAGCAAGGCTTATACCTGCAAGAAAACCACCAACAGCTATTGAAAAACCGAAAGCGTATGCGATTGCACTAAAAAGGAAACATACGGAAAGCGTGACTAAAAAAACAAGCTCTTTGTCTTTTACAACCAGTTTAAGAAAGTGGGGGAATACGAATTTGTTAAGGATTAGAGCAATTCCAAAAAGCCCAATGGCCTTGAAAAACACAAGCCCAATAACCGAAGCAGATACATTGGTTATGTTGTACATAAAAGACATGGCAAGAACCACAACAACATCCTGCGCCAAAAGGATCCCTACAGAAATTCTGCCACTCAAGGTATCAAGTTGTTCTCTGTCAGACAGAAGTTTTATTACAATCATTGTGCTGCTGAAAGAAACAATTAAAGCAAGATACATAGATTCGATATTGTTAAATCCGAGATAAGTTGCGAGTATAAATCCTCCGCCTGCAGTAAGAATCATCTGAAGCAAAGAGCCAAAAGACGCGATTTTTCCAACATTCTTAAGTTTTGTAAGATCCATTTCCATACCAACCGTAAAAAGAAGAAGCGCGATTCCTATTTCAGAAAGTGCGACTATGAGCGCTTCATTGGTTATGATTGCCAATCCTTGAGGACCAAGCAGAATCCCTGAAAGTATGTATGCGGGAATTACCGGCTGTTTTAGAATTTTTGCAAGAAGCGCGAGCATAGTGGAGAAAAGAACAACAAGACCAATATCGTAAAGAATTAGAAAATCCATGATATTATTTTGGGCTGCCGGCATATAAATATTTTCTGTAATTTTGAATTTATTCCTGATTGGGTTAATA
>JAGLIP010000206.1 GCA_023142905.1 Candidatus Aenigmatarchaeota archaeon
TGTTGGGGCCTTGGGGTAGCTTGGTTATCCTTCCAGCTCGGGGAGCTGGTGACCTGTGTTCAAATCACAGAGGCCCCACCAAAACAAAAAAGTAAGGGCTGGTGGCTCAGCTGGTAGAGCACTGCGCTCGCAACGCAGAGGCCTCGGGTTCGAACCCCGACCAGTCCATTTAATAATATCAATTGACCTCGAAGCTTAGCTTCAAGTGTCAAGCACATCGCTTGAACGGATGTTTCCGTTCAGCATTTGAGGCCGCGCGTTCGAATCGCGCCCAGTCCATTAAAAATTAAAAAGATACACCCCCTAAATCATTAATATCCTTGGCTTTTGCCAAAACTTGCGCTGGTAGTCTAGTGGTATGATATGAGCTTCCCAAGCTTGTGGCCCGGGTTCGATTCCCGGTCGGCGCACCATAAACTCAAGAATTTTTCAATTTCACAGAATCAAAATCAATCCATTCGCCTTTACGCCGCATTTGATTTACTTTCTTTTTGTCTCTGTTTGCCAAATCACTATAAAAAGCAACTATCGCCCCGTCAGGCGCAGTAGGATATTTATTTATGAATGAAGTCTCGCTCGCAAGAAAAGACACAGATGGATGAAAACCATGAGGGTATATTTCTCCTGGAGTTTTTTCAGTTCGTTTAAAAAATTCAAGATAACCTTGAACCATTTCTTCAAGATTGTAATCTTCTTTGGGTGATGTCACATAAACTATTTTTGTTTTGTTTTCTTCGGGTTCGTCATAAGAAGACAATTTTCTCTGGCGCCGGCAAACATCCTCTGGCCGTTCAATATCTTCAATCACTACTTCTTTAGGTCGTATGCCATTATACCACGAAGTTTCTATAATTAGTGTATCTATTCTCGAGTGGTTCTTAGAATCAAGTATAAGTCTATAATCATTCAAAGCATGAACATATTCAATCTTCGCTAAGCCACTATAATCTAAAGCACCCTCTTTTTTATCGGCATCAATAATTTCAACAACATTTTCCCAGTCATTTACATCCAGATTAAATGCCAAAACAACAGGAACTATATCATCCGATGAATTTTCAAAACCCCAATAATCTGTTATTGCGGGGGATAAAAGAATATTGTATGCGCCCCCAAGTTCCTTCTTCGCGTTCTCTGCAGGACAAATAATTCCACCATCATAAATACTAAAACTGCGAGACTCTTGTTTTTTTGAACCTA
>JAGLIP010000207.1 GCA_023142905.1 Candidatus Aenigmatarchaeota archaeon
AAAGACAACAGCAGCATAAGGTGCCGCTCCCGCCCCCTCAACCCGATTCAACTCTCTTTCTCGATATAATTCGGGCCCCCCGTCTTCGGGCAGTTTTCTTTGTGGTGCAGACGGAGTTTCTCTTTCAGTAGTTCCATAAACATTGTTATGAAGGTTCGGATGCTGGTGGATATAAGCAATTGATTTCTTAATACTTTCTTCAGTGACAAGCACAATCTGATTAACATATTTTTTTACGGTGTGGCTCATTCTTTCAGAAGCTTTTTTTACAGCGATGCCGTCGGCAAGTGTTATGGCATCCATAGCCGTGCTTTCTTGTAATGTGTTATTTTTGATTGTTTGATACATAGAATCTGCTGCATCTGATTGTACACCAATTACTTTTATGTTCTTGCCGCTTTTTTCATTATATTCTTTAATAACTGCGCCTATCCCGCTTGAAAGACCCCCACCACCAAGCCCGCAAAGTATCACATCAGGTGTTTCCCAATCAAGCCAATCAAAATCGGCAAGTTTGCGGTAGTCGCCGTAAGGACACAGTTGAGAAAGAATTTCAACACCTATTGTGGCCTGACCCTCCATTATTTGCGGATCCTCATAAGGTGGAACAAAGACAGCATTTTCTTGTTCTTTTTTATACTTTTTTGCTTTATCGAGAGCATCGTCAAAAAAGCCATCTACAAGTACTATTTTTGCACCTAAGTCTTTTACTCTTCTTCTTTTTGCATTAGGTGTAGATTTGGGCATGAACACGACAGATTTTAGGCCATATCTGTTTGCTGCAAGAGCAACACCCTGTGCATGATTACCTGCGGATGCGGTAATTAAGACTGGTGTTTCTTTATGTTTTTTGGTTCTGAATCGCCCTGTTTTGTTGTTGTATTCTTCAACTAAATTATATGTAAACCATTCGGCGCCACGGACTTTGAATGTGTACATGGACTGGACATTTTCGAATTTACCAAATAAGTTAATTTTTATGCCGTCTTTTTCAAAATGCTCTAGTGGCAGAATGGGTGTTTTTCCGTATATGTTTTCAATATGTGTGGTGGCCTTTCTTACATTCTTTGGAGAAATTTCAATAGCGCCTTCAACATGGTCAGTCATACATCTATTAAAAGAGCAAATATTTTTAAATCCATGCATACGAAGTGACTTATCCGTAGTAACTGGATGTTCAAACACATAGAAGTGGTTTTG
>JAGLIP010000208.1 GCA_023142905.1 Candidatus Aenigmatarchaeota archaeon
CCTTGCTTAGGAGGCAAGTGCTCTTTCCGGTTTAACAAAAATATAACTTTTTTGCAAATATCCAGCTGAGCTACGGGTCCACCTAAAACCATTAATTAACTAATTTACACACAATAAAAAATAAAAACAAAGGCCTTTTTAAGGCCTTGGTTTTAAAAAATGTAATAAAATCACTTAAGCATTTTTTTCAATGCGTCAACAACACCGTCAACTACTTCTTTTTCAACGGGCATTGCGATTGACTTCCTGAATCTCTTCTCGCCTTCAGGAGTGAAAAATCCTCTTGAAATTGATACGAATTCATTTTCGCCTTCACCAGTTACTGCTTTCTTGCGTGCAACTTCAAGAAAGTTGTTGTTTCCGAATTTAATTTCCTCAGACTTCTCTGTCTGAAATGTTACATTTGATTCATATTCTGCTTGTTCTGCCATGTTATTCACCTGTTTTTTTTGGTTCAATTGCCGGACTTGCCGACATTTGAATTAGGGAGAAGAATATTTATAAATGTTTTTGGTGCATGCAATGCCGATAGAATCTTAATCTGCAAGAACTTTAAGACTTTTCATTGCCGCTGCTTTTAATACGGAACGCCCAATATCTGATTTCTTCTTTACTTTGATTTGTGCTTTCTTGCCGACAGTTGCTGAAAACAAATAATCTTCCCCGCGGCAAACATCAACAGTATGGTTCGTATATTTTTTCGAAAGGGTTATCACCACATATCCGCCGGACTCAAAAATATCAAAACCTATCTCTTTTTTCAGTGTAGATATAATTGGCTCAACAGAAAGCTTCATGCCGACAAGCCCTTCAAGTTTTGCTATATTGGTGCCGTTTTTTCCAATAACATAAGGTATTTCTTCCTGAGTCACACGAACAATAGCCGAATCTTTGGAAACAATCTCAATTATTGGATTCGGTATGTGTTTTTTAAGAAGTTTCTTAAGCTGCTCTTCTGCAAGCCTGTTTACGCCGGATTCGAATTTTTTATCAACAACAGGAATCACAACAGTCTGCTCCCCATAAGTATACATTTCATAAACAAGTTCACCCCCCTCAAAATCAAGTACATCAACAACCGGCCGTGCAAGATCCTGCTCAGTCATCCCGCTTGGAACGCGAACAGTAAGCTTTAGAGTATACACTGTTTTGATTTGGCCGTCTTTTATGTATATTATTGTATCTATAACC
>JAGLIP010000209.1 GCA_023142905.1 Candidatus Aenigmatarchaeota archaeon
CCGTCTTTTTTGGTCGAAGACCAAAAAGCTTCGAACGCGAGTGAGATGACTTCAGTCTGTGGTTGAGCCAATGTTTTATGACAAAACATACATATTATTTCCTGTGAATTTTATATTGTGGTATCTGTAATTGAAACAGATGTTTACACACATTCTGCGGTTGTATTTTTTTGCTATGATGGTGCTGGCAAGTTTGTGATGAATCAGCACTCTAAGAACTGCCGTGATTAAATTGGAAAATATGATTGCGGATGCGGAAAAATGGAGAATGCACGGAAAGTGCACTTCAAAGAGAATTTAAACAGGGATACTGCGCTGATGTTTTAAGTTATGAACTTTTAGGAAAAAGAATGATAATTAGAGTAACTAATGGGGTAAAAGCTATTTGGCAAATATCTGATTATAAAGTTCTTGTTGATAGAACTTGTGTTGAAAACGGCGAGTCCGATAAATTTGATTGTGTTGGTTTTTCAACTCTGGAAAAAATCCCGCACCCCAGATATTCGGAATTGGATGGATGTCTTAAAAAATATGGGGATAAACTTATGGCTTGAATTATTTCCCCAGCTTCTTCTCAGTCTCTGCAATTGCTATTCTTGTCTTGATTACCGTATCAGGATTAAGAGAAATTGAGTCGATCCCGCACTCAACCAAAAACTGCGCAAATTCCGGATAATCCGACGGCGCCTGACCGCATATGCCAATCTTTCGCCCCTTTGCTTTCGCCCCTTGAATAACGCGCTTTACAAGCCGTTTTACAGCATCATTCCTTTCATCATACACATGCGCCACAAGTTCTGAATCCCTGTCAACACCTAATGCAAGCTGCGTCAGGTCATTGGTTCCAATTGAAAACCCATCAAAAATATCCGCAAACTCATCAACAAGTATGACATTTGCAGGAATTTCAGCCATAACATATATCTCAAGGCCGTTTTCACCTCTGACAAGGCCGTTTTCGCGCATAATGTCTATGACTTTACGCCCCTCTTCAACAGTCCTGCAGAAGGGAACCATTATCTTGACATTGGAAAGCCCGAAATCTTCACGCACTTTTTTTAATGCCTTGCATTCAAGAACAAAAGCATCCTTAAACATCTCAGAATAATATCTTGAAGCCCCTCTAAATCCTATCATTGGGTTATCTTCTGTTGGCTCAAACAAGTGCCCGCCAATAAGATTAACA
>JAGLIP010000021.1 GCA_023142905.1 Candidatus Aenigmatarchaeota archaeon
CCGTAGATGAAGGCTTATTGAAAAGATTACCACTATCAAATAAACCCCGTCCTTTAAGGCGAGGTCGAACCAATGTGGTATGATTTCTATCCTAGGATGTGGGCAATTACGCCTGAACGATAGAACCATAAGAAAACGGATGTGATAAAATGGGACTTTACAAGTATGTAAGAGCCATATGGAAAAAGCCAAAAGAGGCGCTTGGCGCTGAATGGCAAAGACGGCTTATTGAATGGAGAAAAGGAGATTCTGTTCAGAAAATAGAGCGGCCGACAAGAATTGACCGTGCAAGGTCATTAGGATACAAGGCAAAGCAGGGCATAATTGTTGCACGCGCAAAAGTTCCCCGTGGCGGTCGGGAAAGACCAAGGCACCACAAGGGAAGAAAGCCGAAAAAAGCAGGGTTTGTAAAATTTACGCCTTCGAAATCAAGGCAGCTTATTGCAGAAGAAAGAACTTCAAGAAAATACCCGAACATGGAAGTATTGAATTCATACTATGTTGCAGAGGACGGAAAACATTTCTGGTATGAAGTAATTCTTGTTGATAAAAACCACAATGCTATAAAGAAAGACAAAGACTTGAGTTGGATTGCAGGCAAAAAACAGACACGAAGAGTTCATAGAGGGCTTACAAGTGCAGGCAAAAAATCAAGAGGCTTAACGAACAAAGGCATTGGTGCGGAAAAATCAAGGACAAAGCCGAAAAGATATAAAACGGGCAAAAAATAAGCCCTTTTTTATTCTTTTATTGTGTGTGGTTTTTGTTAAAAAGCGCACACAATAAACTATCTCCTGCGCAACAACAATACATATAAAGGTTTGAGTCAATTTATTTAATTGGACACATTTTTGTGTTCGTTAATACATTAGCTGACTCCAACAAAGGGAGATAAATGAGATAGGAAAGATGATTCCTTTGGTGTTGTGCTTGTCTTTACGGCAAACAACACCTTTATTTTTTATTACATGCCAATTTCACCCAGAATAAAAAAGCTTAAAAATCCACCAATTAAACCAAATTTTTATGATTTTTTTTCTTTTAAGTAATCACGATTGTCTGTTAAATTACTCCGATAGAGTAAAAACATATTTAAGTTTTTTTGTTTAAAGTAATTGTCATGTATACAAAAGTATCGAAAATATTAGGCATGCAGGAATATTCCGAAGCAAAAAAGGCTTTAGAATTAAATCTCCATGAGGCTGTTTTCAATAAAAGCACATATAGAAAATATGTATTTTGTAAAACCCGGATTGATGTGCTTCGTTACATAATAACTTCTTTTGATGATCGTGTTCCGGGAGAAAGTCTTGTCGATGTTGATAAAATAATACAAGCTTTTAATGGCGACGAACCACGAAAGTATTACGGTACTTTGATCGGTAATTTAAAAAACAAGCTGCCCGGCATAATTGGGGTATCAAATGAGAAGACGAATGGCAATAAAAATAAGGTCAATAGCTATTACCTAAAAAAAGATTTCATAAATCGCTTTGATGAAAAATTCAAAACAGACGGGGGGGAAACACTCTTGGAGTTGTTGGCTCTCTTGGAAGTTGAATGTCCATCTGAATCTTCGTGAGTCTATTTCTATATTTTGCGCCTATTTTACTATAACTAATGCAAATGATAAGCAAAATGTCAATTAATTTAAGTATCCAAAACCATATATTATGTTATGATTCGAGATTACTACGACCTGCATAGTTCGCCGGAAGAGGAGACTATAGCAAAAATTATAGAATTTGCAGAAAAGCTTGAGCTTGCAGGCATATGCATAGCAATTCCTGCGGAAAAAAAAGAGGATTTGGATGCCGCAGCAAAAGAAATAGCAGATATCGACACAGAGATTGACATACTTCTTGGGGCAAAGATTTCAGCAGAAAACCCCGAAATCATGAGAAAGAAAATCGAGAAATTAAGAGACTGCGTGGATTTGATAATAATTGTTGGCGGAGATGTTGCAATAAACCGGGCAGCATGTGAGAATCCAAAAGTCGATATATTATCGCACCCGTCATCAAACAGGAAAGATTCAGGCATGGATCATGTAATGATGGCTCTTGCAGCCAAAAACAAAGTAGCAATAGAACTTAATTTCAAAAGCGTTCTTATGTCTTATTCCAAAATTCGCGTTCATGTGCTGTCGCACCAGCAGGAAATAGTCAATTTAGCAAATCATGCAAATGCGATGGTGATAGTTGCAAGCGGCGCTAAAAGCATATGGGATATGCGCGCAGGCCGTGAGCTTGCAACATTAGCGGTTATGTGCGGTATGGATCGCGAAAAAGCAGTAAACACGGCATCTGATGTTCCAAAAAGCATTGTTGACCGGGTCAGAAACATAAAAGACAAAAATAGCGTAATGCCCGGCGTAAAAGTTTTAGAAAAGTGATTTTATGAGATTAAACCCCCTGGTTCCTGTATTAAAAGAACGGCAGAGATATCTGGTATTTGAGATAATATCTGAAAAGACACACCCTTTAGATGAAGTTGTTGATGCTGTATGGCTTTGCGCGCTTCGTATGTGGGGCGATGCCGGCGTGTCTGAATTCAGTTTTTGGATACCCGCAAACCTATACAATTCAAAAAGAAAGCGCGGGGTTGTAAAATGCAACAACGAATCTGTAGAGAAAGTGCGCTCCTCGCTTGCAATGACAAAGCAGATAGGATCCCAGCGGGCAATAGTCCATGTAATAGGAACCACAGGCACAATAAAAAGCGCAAAGACCAAATATTTAAGCGATTAAGTTAAATGCAATAAAAATACTAAATCTTCTTCCTGAAGCTCACAATATATTCAAAAAAGCCCCAGTGTTTGTTGAATTTGCAAGAAAGTCTGCAAGAGTCACAATTTCAGGAATATCTTCGTCAAGAGCTTTTCGGACAATCATATATCTGTAGGGGTACGGATGTTAATATTTTTACTGACGGAATCGCAAAAGAAATTACTTATTTCTTTCCAGAACCTAACTTGTTCTTGGGAACATTTTTCTTTTTTCTCGGTTTTTTCCCAATACCCTGCAACGCATATTCAAGGCGGTATGCTTCAAAAGCAGCATCAGATAAATCTGAAATTTCCAGAAGTTTCTCAAAATATTTTTCCGCTTCGGCATATTTTCTCCTACATTCTTCGAGAAAGTGAGTCTCAAAATCAAATCCATGTGGTTTGCGAGGATTTTTAGGGGTGAATTCACCCTTTAACAATATGGCGTTCCTCATAACACCTGCGGTGTATTTTACATGTTCAATGGCGTTAATAACTTGATTTGTTTTGCCGGTAAGTATTTCTTTAGAAGGTTTTGTGCAGTATTTCACAAGCGCTTGCGTTTCCTCGTATAGCATGTCTAGGTCAAATTCATCTTCAAAAAATGTTTTAAGACCCAGAAGTTCTCTTATCTTATTATGTTCTCTGCAGAATTTGTTGTTTTCTTCTTCATCACAGGCAATCATTTTTTTGCAGGGGCTGGCTCAACATATTGAAACGCATCCAGTCTAAATTTAGTTTCTGCTTGAAGTGCGTGGTATTCTAAAGACCGTTTGACAGAAGGGGTATTTTTATCATTGCTTGGTTCGTACGATTTATTAGTCAAATCACAAACTTGTTTTCTAAAGTTATCAAGAGCTTTTACATTGTTTTTTGCCAAACCAAACACCTCAAATATAATCCGATTATTTTGTTTGTTTCACCACTATTCGATACACAATTTTAAAAATATTCCGCAGTTAAAACAACAAACACCCCAAAATCTATATAACCAACAACGCACAACAATTAACAATGAAACAAAAAAAAGGCGTGATTGAAGGCGCTCTTGCTTCTTTTGTCCTTGCAGAAGAACAGGTGCTTTTGGCAAAACAGCGCACAATGTTATCTTCAATGCGGACAGGGCTTGCATTTATTGGCGTAGGTATTGTTGTTATTAAATTCTGGTCAGACATACTGTCGTGGGTAATAGCCGCACTTTTGATATTTATCGGGTTTGCAGAGATTTATCGGGCAAAAGAAAAGCTTGGAGAATATAATGAAAGGTTGCGCAGCCTAAGAAAAGCAATAAGAAACAGAGACACAGAGACACTTAAAAAAGAGTGGTTTGAATAGGTGGATTTATAAACCTATGATTAAAAACATGTTATATTGAAAAGGAATAACTATATTCTATTTGACACAAGGTGAAAAAATGAAACTTTATGCACTTGGGGGATACAACGAAGTCGGCAAAAACATGACCGCAATTGAATCCAAAAACGAAGTTGTAATAATTGACATGGGTGTCCATATGGACAAGATTGTCGGAATGGATGAAGAAGAGCGAAACCTCCCGACAAAAGACATGATAAAAATGGGAGCGCTTCCCGATGATGCAAAGCTTGAAGGAAAAAATGTTATTGCAATTGTTCTTACGCACGGTCATCTTGACCATATAGCAGCAGTCCCAAGGCTTGCAGAAAGATACAAATGCCCTATAATCGGAACCGCATACACACTTGAAATACTTAAAAGAATAATCATTGATGAAGGAAAACCACAGCTTGAAAAAAACCTGTTTCTTCTTGACGCAGGCGAAAAAGCAGAAATATCTTCAAACATTGAAGTGGAATTCATCCACATGACACATAGCATACCCGATGCTGTGATGGTTGCACTCCACACAAAAGAAGGAACCGTAGTCCACACAGGCGACTACAAGCTTGACAATAATCCTACTCTGGGCGAAAAGCCGGACTACGATAGATTAAAGAAACTCGGCAAACTGGGTGTAAAGCTTCTCATATCCGAATGCGTACGCGTTGCAGATTCCGCAAGAACAGAGCCCGAATATGTGGCAAAAGTAAAAGTTGCAGACGCAATAGACCGTGCTTATGAAGACCATTCCGCAGTTGCGATAACTACATTCGCTTCACAGATTATGCGCCTTCGCTCCATAATTGCGGCGAATAAAGGGCGAAGAGAAATAGTCATGCTGGGAAGATCCTTAGAATCATACACCGCAGCCGCAGAAAAACTGGACTTGATTGACCTTTCAGGAATTAAAGTCTTTGGCAGGAGAAAATCAATAGGTGCGGCACTTAAAAATATTAAAAACAGCCCCTCCAAATACCTTATAATTGCCACCGGAAACCAGGGCGAGCCAAACGCAGTTCTATCAAGAATCGCAAGAAAAGAATTCCAATTTTTGTTTGACAAGGAAGACCAGGTAATTTTCTCATCTAATATCATTCCAAATCCGGTGAATCGAGCCAACAGGTTCGTTCTTGTCCGTGACCTAAAAGAACAGGGCGTAAGAATCATGGAAGGCGTGCATGTCTCAGGCCATGCAAGAAGAGAAGACCATCGCGATTTGATAAGGATGCTTACCCCTAAAACAATAATCCCGAACCACGGAGAAACAGAAAGGCTTGCAAGCTATGCATCGCTTGCCATGGAAGAAGGATACATCTTAGGCGACACAGTAAAGATTCTCTACAACGGCGCAGTTGTTGATATTTGATTGGGAAAAATCGCAGTTTTAAGTTATAACTTATTCGATAAACTGCGAAATTGTAATTGCATATACGCGATTCTGATAAATTATTTAGGTGAGAGATAAGGAGAATTGTATAGGTCATTCAACTCAAATTGTGTTTCAAATTTAGATTTATCCATCACCTGAGGACCATGATTGAATATCGAATGTTGTCCCTTACCTAAGTAAACAGAAGTTTCTGAACTAAGACTATGCTTGTCTGAAATAGGAACCGTGAGTGTTTTCTTCTCATAATTTATGATTGCTAACTCATTATAACCTCCGACATGGTTCGACCTTGCAAATAATACATGAACCGGAGTTTGTCTGTTTGTACCAACCTCACGAAAATTACCAATATTGTTTCCTACATCAAATATCAAATTAGCCATATTACCACCACCAAGTTAAATAAAAAATTCGTTAAAAAGAACTGAGCACCAAAATTATTTAAACATTTGCTTAAAACGACGATTTAATCAAGTATTGTTTTTAGAAACAAACTATTTAATACCTTAAACCACAACAACATTCATGCTTGGATTTATTTTAGCGTTTCTGGCAGCCGCATCAAAGGCGACAACAGATCTTTTCGCCAAAAAAGGGCTCGGTAAAACTGACGAGTATGTTGTGGCATTTTCGCTTCGGTTTTTCTCAATTCCTTTTCTGTTTGCAATCATACCATTCATTGATATTCCGAAACTAAACACAACATTTTTCATAGCAGTTATCGCAAGTGCAATAATCAATGTGGCGGCGCAGATTCTATACATGAAGGCCATAAAGACATCCCCCTTATCGCTTACAGTTCCTTTTCTTTCTTTTGCCCCTATGTTTCTCCTTGTTACATCATACTTCGTATTGGGCGAATTTCCCGGATTTTTAGGAACCTTAGGCGTTTTCATGATTGTTGCAGGGGCTTACATCCTTAATATAAACAAATTAAAAGGAGGGCTTACAAAACCCCTAAAATCAATACTCAAAGAAAAAGGAAGCAGATACATGCTTTTTGTTGCTTTCCTATACAGCATCACAACAAACTTAGACAAGATTGCCATAAACAACTCAAATCCGTATGTCTATGCGATTGCCATAAACTTTACACTCGCATTATTTCTTTTTCCCGTGATGTTGAAGTTTTCAGATAATCACTTAAATGATATTGTAAAACATTCAAAAATACTTCTTCCAATCGGATTTTTTACAGCAATCGCATCAATCATGCAGTATGTGGCATTCACAATGATACTTGTGGTTTATGTAAGTGCAATTAAAAGAACAGCATCTCTTTTCAGCATAGCGTATGGCAAATACTTTTTCGGCGAATACAACATAAAGGAGCGCCTTTTAGGCGCAAGCGTAATGATTTTAGGCGTACTTATGATAACCCTTCTTTAATCTTTAAGCAAAGGATAAGCCAAAACAGACCCTAAAACAATAAGAACCCCGTTAACAAGAAAAAGCGCGTTTATGCTCCACGCCTGCACCACAAACCCGCTTGCAAGAAAACTTAAAAATGCGCCGATTTTTGCAATTGAGATATATGAGCCAATTAGTTCTCCTTCAATTCCTTTACTTTCTCCTATATCAGACATTAATGTGCATGCAGACACATTCCACATGCTGTTTCCAAGCCCAATGAAAAACAGCGCAAAAATAAGCGCAATATAAGAGTTTGTCAAAAACACAACGCCGGTAAATATACCGGAAACAAGAGTTCCTAAAAGAACCAAGCGGTATGCTTTTTTATCAGACCACTTGCCGAACACAAACTGCAGAATATGGGTTGCGCCGAGCGCAAGATAGGCGTATCCGGCATAAGCATAGCTTAAACCAAAAGTCTCCACCACTAAAAGCGGCAGGAATATAGTAAATGCAGGAAATGTCGCATGCATCACAGTGCCAAGAATTGCCATTCCTTTAAGTTGCCGATATGATAAAAATTCCTTTATATCGCCCACAAGATCAAGCTCTTTTTTGCTTATGCGCTTTTTTTTCAGATTATTTTTAGGTAGAAGTATAAGCAGTCCTAAGAGAATCGCAGCAGCTGTAATGAATGGCGCCTGAATAAACATGCGGTCTGCAAGAATTCCACCAATAACCGGCCCGAAAAGGCGCCCGACATATTCAATGCTCAAAGAGATTCCGGCATATTTACCGCGCACACTATTGCTTAAAGTGTCCTCAATCTTGGAGAGTGCTGCCACCATAACAGTTGTTGCGGCAATGGCATCTAAAATCCGCGCAATCGCAAACACAATCCAGCCTGTGCCGTAAGCATACAAAAGAAGGGCAACAATTTCGCCTGCAATCCCTGCGATAATGACAATCCTTCGCCCTAAGTCATCTGAAATCCTGCCTATTATGGGCGCTGTAAATATTATCGCCAACGGCATAAAAGAGAAAAGAATACTCAATTCTATATTGTTAAAGCCCATGCTTTTTATGTGCGGCGCCAAAACAGGCATTATCATTGTGATTGCAAGAACAAAAACAGCATTAAGCCCCGTCGCCTTCGCATATTCATTTAAGTGCATAGTTGTTTTTGCCCGCAGTTGTTTTTATGCGTTTGCTTCAGAAATAAATATTGTGTATTTTTTTTAATGCTATTTTGTATGGCGTACAGGATATTATTGCTTTTGCGTCTTCATCAACTTGCCTGTATTTTTTCGGAATTATAGACATTATATTTTCGCCTACAAACGGAATCTTTTTAGTGTATTTTGTCTCTTTTATGAGTCCGGGTTTTGTAAATATTCCAAGCCGAACCAAATACCATGCCGCAATCAAAACACTTGTTTCAATATAATCCTTACTTTTTGCGAAATACTCATCTTTAAGCGAGATTGTTGAATGAGAATCAGTATCTAAAAGAATTGTATCGCGATTGCTTTTTATTTTCGTCTCTGTTTTTTTCTCAAGAATATTTTTTTTATTGATAAGAGAAATAAGTTTGGTTGCAAGCGAGTGTAATTGGCTTTCATAAGCAATGTAGCTTGGAGAAAAACCGGAGTTTTTTACAGACTCTAAAAAATCATATACATCCAAATAAGAATAAGATGGCTGGTAATCATCAATAAGAATTGCAGAAACAAAGGTCTTGTTGTCCTTTTTTAGGTTTTCAATTGTTTTTCTAAGTATTTCTGATGATGTTTTTTGCTCTAACGAGAACTTGTCATCTGAATACACATGCGCAAATTCAATATTGTAGTCAACTTTTTTCATAAAATATCCTCAAAAATATTCCGAATACATATTTTTGACAAATTGTTTGTATTGTGATGCCATCACAATATTTTTGTTTGCAATCTCAACGCCTTCGTATTTTTTTGGAAGTACATTGATTATGTTTTTTGCGGCAAAAGGTTTTGGTTTGGTCATGCCTGTAAGCTCAACTGCGTTTTTTGCCTGTATTACGCCCAATCGCAGCAACACCCACGAGGTGCTTAAAATAGCGCAGGTGTATCTTGAAAAATGCACTATGCTGCCTTTTGTCCGTAGTTTTATTTTTTTGCCTGTTTTGTCAGCAAGATAGGTAATTTTCTCGTTTACAGGTATTGTTGGGTGAAATTTGGTTGTTTTTTTCATATCCTGAGGGATTGATTTCATAAGCAGTTTTGCCGCAGAAATCAGTTTTGACTCGTAAGCTATGTATGTGGGCGCCACACCAAAAGAACACAATTTTTTTAAGAATAGATTGAAATTTAATTTATGGAATTTGGGATGATATTCATCTACAAGCAAAGTTAATACAAATGTTTTATTCTCGTCAGTAATCTTTTTTATTAGTTTTTTTGTAACTTCAGCGCTTTTTATCTGTTCGTCAGTTAATTCAGGCTGGTCTGAATAAATGTGCGCGAATTCTATATTGTAGTCAACTTTATGCATAGGTTTATTGATTTTTCGTAGAATATAAAGATTAATTTTCTTCTTCACTTTGAATTGTTGAAGCTCC